>JBOFJV010000269.1:0-8708 GCA_051657005.1 Legionella sp.
GTTCAGTGAATTTTGAAATTTAACACAAAAAAACATGTCAAGTATTTTTTGATTTTTTTGATTTTTTTCAATTTTTTCTAAATATAGTTCGTTCACCCCTGTACGACACGCAGTGGCGTATAGGGGTGAGTAGTTACATAAGGGTTTTAAAAGGAAGAAAAAACATTGATGTTTTTATAAAATTTGATTGAAAAAGTTACCCACAGGATATTTTGTAGAGATTAGAGAAAATTCCCGACTATCTTAACAAAGAAAAAAATAAAAAACAGTCTTGACTTCGACATTTTTAAAAATATTTTTACACTTGTAAAAACTGTTCAAAATGACCTAACCAACGTTGAGTAATCTCGCGAGCTGTTTCCGGAGCATTGTGGACCATTTTTTGGGCAATAGGTGGTAAAAGGGGGCGTAAATCACGATCGCGTTGGATATTCGCGATTTTAAATTGGCGATATCCTGTTTGTCGTGTCCCTAAAATCTCACCAGCACCTCTTAATTCCATATCCTTTTCTGCAATAATAAATCCATCATTCGTTGCTCGCATGATTTTTAAACGTTCAGAACCATGCGCGGATAAGGGCGATTGATAAAGCAAAATACAATTAGATTGGATGGAGCCCAGGCCTACTCGACCACGTAATTGATGAAGTTGAGATAAACCCAGGCGTTCTGCGTTTTCTATGATCATTAAACTGGCGTTAGGAACATCAACACCGACTTCAATAACCGTTGTGGCTACGAGTAAATTAATTTCGCCAGATTTGAATGCAGCCATAGTTGCTTCTTTTTCCAAGGGTTTCATTCGACCATGGACAAGACCTACTCGTGCATTAGGAAGTTGCTCTTGCAACGTTTGCGCGGTTTCAGTTGCGGCCATGCATTGTAATTTTTCTGACTCTTCAATCATGGTGCAAACCAAATAAATTTGTCGGCCGATAGCAATGGCAACTTGTAAGCGTTCTATGACTGTTTCGCGCTTATTTTGACTGAGTACAGCTGTAGCAATAGGCATACGTCCAGGAGGTAATTCATCAATTATTGAGATGTCTAGATGCGCAAAGTTGGTCATAGACAGGGTTCTTGGGATTGTGGTTGCAGTCATTAATAACTGATGAGGGATCAGGTGATTGTATTGCCATTTTTGTTGCAGCAGTAATCGCTGTTCTACGCCAAATCGATGTTGTTCATCGATGATGACTAAACCCAAACGTGCAAAACTCACGGCGTCCTGAAATAGGGCATGAGTACCGATAACGAACTGACAACTATTATCTGCAATGGCTGAAAATGCAGCGCGGCGTTCACTGATTTTCATTTTACCACTCAGTCTTAGTATTTTAATCCCTAAAGGTTCTAACCAATGCGTCAGGTTATGGGCATGTTGTGCGCTTAATAAATCAGTAGGTGCCATGAACGCTACTTGCTGACCATGAGCAATGGCTTGTAATGCGGCAAGTGCTGCAATGATGGTTTTTCCAGCGCCAACATCACCTTGCACCAAACGTAGCATCGGTTTTGTTTTGGTTAAATCGTGACTAATTTCTTGAGCTACTCTTTGTTGCGCCTTGGTTAATGCGAAGGGAAGCGAAGCCAGAAAACGATGATTGAGATCGTCTGCTTTAGGTAATGCTAACGCATGTAACGCATTTCGTGATTGTCGGGCAAATTGCATGCTGAGTCGTTGTGCTAGCAATTCATCAAAAACCAATCGTTTTAATGCAGGGTGCTGACAGGTTTCAAGTGCTTGTACTGAGATATCTGGCGGTGGGTTATGCAATAATTTAATCGCACTTCCTAGATGATGGAAATGGTGCGCTTGCAGTTGTTCTTGATCCATCCATTCCAATTGTTCTAATTCATGGTCGCAGCTTTTTAATGCGACCAGCATTAATTGCCTTAATCGTGTTTGCGTTAATCCTTGAGTTGTGGGGTAAATCGGCGTTAGGGTTTCATTGACTTGAAACTCATGTTCCTCATCGAGTAATTGATATTCAGGATGGGGCATGCTCAAGACGTTATTAAACTCACGGATTTCACCAAATGCATGAATCATTGTACTGTTATTTAAGTTATTGATTTGACTTTTATTAAAGTGAAAACACTGCAATCGTATGATGCCCGTTTTATCTTCTACATAACAGTGCAACATGGCTTTCTTGCCGGTTTTTATTTCGGTTTTACAGACACGTCCAGCAATGACACACCAATCGTTAGGTCGTAAATCCTGAATTGGCGTAATTCGCGTTCTGTCTTGATAACGATAAGGTAAATGAAAAAGAAGATCGCGTATGAAATGAATACCGCATTTTGCTAGTTTTGCAGCAAGTGTTGGGCCAACGCCAGTTAACGATTCGCAAGAATTGGATAACACGGTATTTTGAGGTTGAATGAATTGTCACCAAGTGTAACTCATCCTTGATGCGGTAACAATTTGAAGTTATTGCCATTAGGTCAAATTCAAATTTTAGCCATGTCAAGAATGGATAACCTGGGTATTCAAACAGGTTTTTAGGCGTACTTTGCATGAAGAATGTAGTGAAACTTAGAATAAAATCATTTCATCATTCTTAGGTGTAAAACCTTTTCATATGGTACAAAAAAGCGCATAATACCTTCATTTTTTTGATGGAAAATTGAGTCGTATGAAACATACTGTCGAGCAACTTTTAAAACACGCTTTGATTTCGTTGCAAAAGTCAGGAGATGTACCTGCAGATTTGGACGTTGAAATTAAGGTAGATCGTACAAAAGATTCAGCTCATGGTGATTATGCCAGTAATTTGGCTTTAATTTTAGCAAAAACTTGCGGTCAACCACCACGTAAGATCGCAGAACTTTTAGTCCAGGCTATGGCTAATGACCATGCTGTAGAAAAAGTGGAGATAGCTGGAGCAGGGTTTATCAATTTTTTTATACGTCATAGTTCCCGTTCACAGGTTATTGCCGAAATAATCAATAAAGGCTACGATTTTGGGCGCAGTGATATTGGGCAAAATCAAAAAGTATTAATTGAGTTTGTTTCTGCCAATCCCACAGGACCATTACACGTAGGTCATGGTCGAGGCGCCGCTTTTGGAGCTACTTTAGGAAATGTTTTAAAGGCAGCCGGCTACGATGTGACTTTAGAATATTACGTTAATGATGCTGGACGGCAGATGAACATCCTGGCCGTGAGCGTGTGGTTGCGTTATTTGCAACTAGCAGGTGAACCGGTTGTGATTCCCGCTAATGCCTATAAAGGCGAATATGTTTCTGATATTGCTCAGGAGCTTTGGCAGAAGCATCAAAAGGAATACGTGCATCATTGGGATAGTGTGGTTCATGATTTACCCCTTGATGAGCCGCATGGTGGTGACAAGGAAATTTATATTGATGCTTTAGTCATCCGCGCAAAAGCATTACTTGGTGAACCTATTTTTGCTTTATTTCACCAACATGCATTAAATACTGTCTTGGATGATATCAAAGAGGATCTTGCTGAGTTTGGCGTAACCTATAACAATTGGTTTTCGGAATACTCTTTCTTTGAAGACGGTTCGCTGCAAAAAGGCATTGATGCTTTGATAGCGGGTGGTCATACCTTTGAACAAGAAGGTGCTTTGTGGTTTAAATCAACTGATTTTGGTGATGAAAAAGACCGGGTACTAGTGCGTGCTAATGGACAAACTACTTATTTTGCATCCGATGTTGCTTATCATTGGAATAAATACGATAGAGGTTATGATCGAGTAATTGATATTTTTGGTGCGGATCATCACGGCTACATCACTCGGTTGCGTGCTGTGGTTAAAGCTTTAGGTCATGATGAAAGTACACTTGATGTATTATTAGTTCAGTTTGCAATTTTATATCGTGGCGCGGAACGCGTACAAATGTCTACTCGCAGTGGTTCTTTTGTCACTTTAAGAGAATTGCGCAATGAGGTAGGTAATGATGCCGCGCGCTTTTTCTACGTGGCTCGTAAGTCTGAACAACATATGGACTTTGATTTGGATTTAGCAAAATCTGAATCCAGTGATAATCCAGTGTATTACATTCAATACGCACATGCGCGGATATGCTCTGTATTAAGGCAGCTCAAGGAGAGAGGTTTGTTGTGGGATAAGGAGATTGGCTTAAAGCATATTGATTTGCTCGATCAAACTCATGAAACGCATTTGATTTCTTTAATCAATCGTTATCCTGAAGTGGTGGCATTAGCGGCTGCTCATTGTGAGCCCCACCAAGTCGCTTATTATTTACGTGAAGTAGCCAATGGCTTGCATAGTTATTATAATGCAGTTCCACTTTTGTGTGAGCAAGAAGAATTAAGATGTGCTCGTCTTTGCTTATTAGAGTCAGTTCGTCAGGTAATAAAAAATGGTTTGGACTTATTGGGCGTATCAGCTCCTGAGAGTATGTGATGGCAAAAGAATATGGTAATAGGCGTTCTTCACGGTCGCGCAGTAGTGCACCCGGCCAGTTTTTATTAGTTATTGTTACCTTTTTATTGGGATATTTAACTGCCTCTTTTTTAGATATCGGTACGGTAAGCAGCTGGGTAAATACTCAAGTTTTAGCACGTCGTGAAGCCAGGAAAGAACCAGTCAAGCCGACACAGCAGGCAGCGATTCCGCCTAAACCCAAATTTGAGTTTTATACTCTATTGACTAATGAAAAAGTTCCGAATTCACAGCCAAGTACTAATTCTGCAGCGCAACCCGTGACGGCTGCAAATCCTGCAGCAACAGTTGCCCCAACTGCAGTAGCTTCAGCTTCTGCAGCAGGGATTAAATCCATATCGGCTAATGCCGTGACGACAGCAGCTTCTCAGACTACCCTATCGAATGTCGCTAAAGTACAGCAACCTGTTGCTAATAAGGTGGCTGACACCAAACAGGTAGCTGCAACTACTGGACGAGGGAATTTCTTAGTACAAGTAGCTTCGTTTAAAGCACGCCAGGATGCGGAACAAATGAAAGGTAGGTTAACGCTGAAAGGCTTTAATGTTTATATTGTTCCAGTGAGTCATGCGACAAAAGGGAATTGGTTTCGAGTTGTAGTTGGTCCTTATTCAAATCGCGCCCTTGCACAGCAAGCTCAAGTTAATTTAGCGAAGAATGAACGATTGAATGGTATGGTAACTGCTGGAGGGTAGTTTGTTCTCGGATAACGTTTCTTCCCGGGTTCCGCTTCGCTTCACCCAGGCTACGAGAAACAGTTGGATCAGAGCCCTTTTATGACTCACGCCTTGCAATCATTTGGATGTTTTCAGCATTTTTTACTGCATGCGGTTTACTGACACCGACTGTAATCTGATTCACTTTAAATTGCTTTTGGATCAAAGAGGCTACTTCATTTGCGACGGTTTCAATTAATTGAAATGATTTTGATTCCACAAATTGAGTAACGCGCTCACAAAGTGCTGCGTAATCTATAGTCTTGGTTAAATCTTCATTGCATGAACTGAAATCAGTTTCGATACTGATGTCAATTAATAATTGTTGTTTAATACGTTGTTCCCAGGCATATACACCAATTTTGGTACTGATGTTAAGCGCTTTGATGTTTATGGTATCCACTTGAGTTCCATTGATAAAAGAGAGTTTTCTTATTGTACCGAAACTAAAAAAGATGCATAGGGGTCAAGTCTTTTGATAAGGCCTATTTTCAAAAAATACCTCTTATCAAAAGACTTGACCCCTATTTTAAGGTTGCCACCAATTTCCTGACATGACCATCATACAAAGCAGTGCAACTGTATCCGGGTAATATTCTTGCGGTGTTGTTTTTGTAGCCAGTAGATTCCAAATACTGTTTAGCCAAGACTGATTGCTGGCGTCCACCATGGCACTGACTCCAAGTGGTGCAATAAACGCCGTATTGTCCTTATAATTGTTTAACGCAGTACCAGTTAAAGGATAACCATCTTTAATGTTAGATGGATTGCTATTGGTTATTGAACCTTTAATCCAATTGTTCAACGTTTGAAGTTGAGTGAGTGTGTATTGAGGCGTTTCATCGCTTAACAAATAATCAGTTGCCAGTCGCCATGTGGTTCGGCACGCATTATATGAATAGTCACCATCGGTTTCCGCTTCTAAGTAATAAGGTTCGGCGGGTTGTTAGATTCCGGAATGTTTGTCGATAAAGTCAGGATACAAACCAGCATGGGGACTGTGGTTATTATATATCGTGTCTGATCTGGTAGGTTTTATCAATGACGTTTTGCCATTTTTGTTTTTGAGCATCATTGGCGGCTACTTTTTTAAACGCTCGCAAGTGGTTGATGATAAAATCAGAAGAGCGGGTACCTAATGATTTATCCTGCTCAGGATCGTCATCTTGTGCCCAATCGCCAACCATGAGTGTCCATCATCTCCAGCCATTATCGCATTAATCATATTTTTAGCGTCTTGCAAATAATTGATGCTGCCACTGCTGCCCCATTGTTTATCCGCAAGCAATAATGCATAGGCAATGTCCATGTCGCCATCGGTCGCTGAATCGGTACCGCCAATATCGTGTAGATCTTTGTCTTGAGCCCATGCCATCAAATAAGGTGTGATCTCACTGGGGTGATCTTTATAATATCCGTACATTCCATCAAAATATTCTTTGGCTTTGTCGTCATATCCAGCCATTAAAACAGCTAAAATCATTCCATAACCATGAGCTTCTGAAACTGTTTCAGCCATTTCATCGTCGTTGATCTGTTCATCTGCTTTGACATAATACTTATTGGTGTTAGGTACTTTGATTAAATAGTGTTGTTTCCACGCTTCACAGCGTTGCTCTATGCTGTGATTTATGTCCTCATTGGGAGAGTCTGGTTTGATTGTTCCTTCTTTATAAGAGAGATTTCTTGGAAACGGTTCATTAATCGTAGTGGTTTTTTCTGTGGTGATTGTGGCGGGGTATAATTTTGCCGAATAAAAAAAGAAGTGTAAAAGAAAATACTTGCAAAACATGTCGTTATGATTTTTTGGACATACTGCTACTCCTAAATTATTTTGCATAAAAATTAATCCATTGGGTTAATTTTGCTACATAAATTAAGATCTGTCAAAAATGTCGATGCAAAAGGGGGCGCTTTGGGGATAATAGCTCGTAAAAATAGCTTTATCAAAAGACTTGACCCCTATTTTTAATGAGCCATTGTTCTACCAAGTCAATTTCATCTTTTTTCATCAATGAAACATGATGACCGATACCGGGAATGCTCACTGTTTTTAATGTGGGCTGTAATTGCTGCATTTTAGTTACGGTAGTTTCCAATAAAACATCAGATAATGAGGCATGCAGTAATAAAATTGGGCATTGAATTTTTTCCCATAATGGCCATTGAGAAGTATTATTTGGGATAGATACGATCACATTTTCTATTATTTTAGGATCATAGGCTAACTGATATTGTTTATCAGGAGTCTGCCATGTTCCAGATACAGCAAGGCGTCGCCATTGCTCGTGGCTTAAGTGCGCAAAACTGGAATAGATATTTTTTAAATAGGCTTCTACTTCCTCTAGTGTCGCAAAAGTACGTTCGCTTCCTTGTTTACCATAAACCACAATTCGTTGTAAGGCTTCTGTTTCAACAAAAGGTCCTATGTCATTGAGGACAAGCTTTTTAATGGGCGAGTTTTTCATTGCCGCCATTGCCATGCCTATCATTCCCCCCATAGAGGTGCCTATGTAGTCAATTTCAGTGAGGCCCAGATGTGCTAATAAAATGGTGATGTCGATAAGGTAGGTTGGAAGCGAGTAATCTTGGTGATTCGTTACTTTATCGCTTAATCATCGTCCAACCATTTCCGGGCAAATTACCCTGTAATGTGATGAGAGTACTTGAGCCAAGTCATCGAAATCTCTAGCGTTACGATAGAGTCCATGAACACAGAACACTACTTTGGGGTTATTGGAATCCCCCCATTCG
Organism: Legionella sp.; assembly: GCA_051657005.1. GTDB lineage: Bacteria > Pseudomonadota > Gammaproteobacteria > Legionellales > Legionellaceae > Legionella. The sequence goes on from JBOFJV010000269.1 coordinate 7,913, forward strand.
TAATAAGTAATTTGATGAAAAGCCTGACTGTCTATCCACATAATCTGATGTTTTTGCATAAACGTGTCCTTGTTGCATGCTTCTATCTGTTATAGATCATAGACCGAAGTTTATAATGTCTTTGGGCTTTTTTCAAATAAGAATACACCTTTCTTTGAATTTTGAAAAACAGTTTCAAGTCAATTCAAATTTAAAACCTCGCCCCATCGATGCAGCAATTTGCTCCATCTGGTGCGAGGAACAGACACGATAGGCTGCTTTTAGGTTGTGTGACAAGAGCTTCAAAAGAGCTTGTGCCGCAGCAGTGGACGATGCGGGGTTTTGTCCGGTGATGAGACGTCCATCAACAAGTACAAAACTTTGCCAATCCGGAGTTTTTTCATAGCGCCCACCAAGTCGTTTGAGCTCATCCTCAACAAGGAATGGCACCACATCGGTAAGTTGCACTGCCTCTTCTTCACTGTTGGAAAAATCAGTCACGCGTTTGCCTTTCACAAGAGGTGCTCCATTATAGGTCACTCGATGCAACACACCAGGGGAATGGCATACCAAAGCAATCGGCTTACCTGAATTGTAGAAAGACTCTATTAATTTGATTGAAATTGAGCTTTCAGCAAGATCCCACAGTGGACCATGGCCACCGACATAAAATATTGTATCAAAGTGCGCCACGAAAGTGCACGACCGCTAGTAGCTGAAAGTTCTACCGGGAAAGCGCGACCGAGCGCATTTCGTACTTAGCCTTGGGCTGTATGTGGTAACGCGTATGGTTAAGCGTAGGCAAAGGAAGTTGTAA
>JBOFJV010000270.1:0-10496 GCA_051657005.1 Legionella sp.
ACTAAACTTAACGGAGCTCAATCACTTCAACCTTGCGGCTTACGGCTTAAAACTTCCTTTGCCTACGATTAACCATACGCGTTACCACATACAGCCCAAGGCTAAGTACGAAATGCGCTCGGTCGCGCTTTCCCGGTAGCACTTTCAGCTACTAGCGGTCGTGCACTTTCGTGGCGCACTTTAATTCCTTTTGTAATGCACAAAGACTATGGTGCAGCCACCAGCCTTGTGCTCCACCTAGAGAATCGCGAGTATTATCTAAAATATACAGAGGGATAATGGACTGATGATTTGTGCACGCCTCAAACAAGGCAGGATTATCGTGACACCATAAGTCTTGCCGAAACCACATGATTGCAATTGACATATCCTGTTCCAAAAGAGTCATTGACGTATGAATTTACAGATTACTACGCTCTTGTAATTTCCTGGTTAAGTCAATTAAAGTCTGTGCTTTTTGATCAAACACGGTTAATGATTCCAGAGCGATGAGAAAATGTTTGCTTATTTCTTCTTCCAGTTGGTTTTTAGAGTGCAACGTGGCAAAGGTCACTTTGTGATTCGCTAAATCGGAAGAGCGTCCTTTACCTAACACGTAAGTATGCGCGTAACGATCCAAATAATCATCTTGTATTTGAAAAACAAGACCAAGATGGCTGGCATAAGTTCGCAAAGCGGTTTTGTAGGACTCAGAGGCTGGATGAGCTGCTAAAACCATTTCGATGCACGCCAGGATAAGCCGCCCAGTTTTCAGATAGTGAATCTCGCGAAGTTGTTTTTCATCTGCAGATGGTTTTGCTAATTCAGATAAATCCAGGCTTTGCCCACTGACCATACCACTGATGCCACTGGCTTTAACCAGTTCAAGGGTGACGGCCGTTACTTGTTTGGCTGGAAGCAAGGGTGATAGATAAGTCAAAAGTACTTCAATAGCGAAGGCTTGCATGCCATCGCCAACTAAAATGGCGGTTGCCTCATCAAAAGCTTTATGACAAGTGGGCATTCCACGACGAAAATCATCGTTATCCAGTGCGGGCAGATCATCGTGAATTAAAGAATAGCAATGGGTTAATTCGATTGCAGCGGCAATTACATCCAAAATCTTAAGATCAAGTTCAAGCAAGCCTCCCGTTAAATACACCAAGGTCGGTCTGATTCTTTTCCCACCAGTGAATAACGAGTAATTGATTGCTGTTCGTAGGGTTGCTGCCGGGATCGAGGCATTATTGATAATTTGCGTCAGAAAATCTTCGTGACGTTTTATATAATTACTTATCACTTAATTGATCATCCGAGCTGGGTTCAGTAGTAATTAATGTTTCTATTTTTTGTTCCGCTTTTTGCAATACATCTTGGCAACGTCTCGCCAAACCAATGCCTTTTTCAAATTGTTTGAGTGAATCCTCTAAAGAGAGTTCCCCTTTTTCTAATTGCCTGACAATCTCTTCGAGTTCCGTGATTGACTGTTCAAAATGAATACCTTGGCTCATGTATTTTTTCCTGATTGTGCAAAATGCTCTGATTATAATGGGAAATGGCGTAGCGAGCTACCTAAAGATTCATGAAAATAAATGGTGTATATTATCTCAAAAAAAGCAGTTGACCTCTGCAAGAGAATCTTAAGGAATCAAAATGAAAACCAAAAACCAATACGTCTGCAGTCAATGCGCCGCCATTTTTAAGCAATGGGCTGGGCAATGCACGCAATGTGGGGCTTGGAATTCGATTACCGAAGAAGGCGTGACCCTAGTCAGTCGTAATGCGCGTAGCGGTTCTTGGGCGAATCAACGCTCTGTAGTTACTGCTGTAGAAGATGTAGTGATGGATAAAGAAGTGCGCATGGATTGTGGCTTATCGGAATTAAACCGAGTATTGGGTGGTGGGTTGGTTTATGGTTCCGTCGTTTTGATTGGTGGGGATCCAGGCATTGGTAAATCAACCTTGTTATTACAAACATTAGCGAATCTTTCCATGCAGGAAACCGTTTTATATGTAACGGGTGAAGAATCTTTGCAGCAAGTTGCCATGCGAGCCAGACGGTTAGGATTGCCTTTAGCAGGTCTTAGGCTTTTAGCTGAAACTCAAGTTGAATCCATTATCGCACACGCACAAAAAGAAAATCCTAAAATCATGGTGATTGACTCCATTCAAACGATTTTTACTGAAAGTATCAGTTCAGCTCCTGGTGGTGTGAGTCAAGTGCGTGAATCAGCAGCCCAATTGGTGCGTTTTGCCAAAATGACTCAGACGGCCGTTTTTTTAGTTGGTCATGTCACCAAAGAAGGCGCTTTAGCCGGACCACGTGTCTTGGAACATATGGTGGATAGTGTTTTGTATTTTGAAGGTCAAAGTGATAGTCGTTTTAGAGTGATTCGCGCCATAAAAAACCGCTTTGGTGCAGTGAATGAATTAGGTGTATTTGCGATGACGGATAAAGGTCTAAAAGAAGTTGCGAATCCTTCTGCCATTTTCTTATCTCGCCAACCGGAACCTACTTCGGGCAGTGTTGTCATGGTGACTTGGGAAGGTTCACGCCCCATGTTAGTTGAAGTACAAGCACTGGTTGATGAAGCCCACGGGCAACAGTCCAAACGCGTTACCGTTGGCCTTGAGTCCAATCGTTTGGCCATACTTCTGGCGGTATTGCATCGACATGGTGGTATTGCAACCTACGATCAGGACATTTTTATTAATGTAGTCGGAGGTGTCAAAGTGACGGAAACAGGTTCTGATTTGGCTTTGTTGGCTGCAGTAATATCCAGTTTACGCCACCGGGTGTTTGACAGTGAAACCATTATTTTTGGTGAAGTCGGTTTGGCCGGAGAAATTAGACCGGTACAAAGTGGACAAGAACGTTTAAAAGAAGCAGCAAAACATGGTTTTAAACGGGCTATCGTTCCATTCGCTAATGCACCAAAACAGCACAATTCGTCAATGATGATTGAACCGGTTAAATACTTGCACGAAGTGTTAGAGAAATTGTAGCTGGCGTTTTATTTAACTGCGCGTGGCAGCATCCGGTTTTTTGTAGTCGCAAGGAAATTGACAATTCTAAACAACTTGTGACATGATAAATGAACAATTATTTATATTAACTAAAGCCTAAAAATCATAGGAGTAATTATGACTTTTCCAGCCACGTTAAAATTTAAGTTTATGGACATGTTACATCGCAACAAAATTACTTTTTCCAAAGGATGGTCGAATTTTATGGGGAATGTGAAAAATCCATCAGCTATCGTTGTTGATGTTGACAATGAAGAGCAAGTGCAACAGATCATGAAGGAAGTAAAAAGCTTAAATCAAGGAAGAAAACCCGAAGAAAAAATTACCTTAAGGGCGACGGCGGGTTGGGAAAAGGAAACAGTATGGTGTTGCTTATTCCCCTGGAGCACAGTCCAGGAAGAAGAGTACGGTAGAGGAAGTTACTCTTTTTCGGAAGTAGTAGGCGGTAGAGCTTCACCCAAAGGGGAAGGTACAGACATCATTATCCGTTTCAAAAAGAAATTTCATCAAGCTAAAGTGCTTGGCACAACGGATAAAAAACCTGACTGGCATAATCCAAATAATCCAATTCATCAACTCCCTGCTTCACTGGTAGAAGTCAGTGCTGGAATGCAAATTGCTGAATATGCCGAATTTTTACGAAAAAAAGGGTTGTCTTCATCCACAATCAGTATGCTGTGCTGGGCAAGCCTCGTTGGTTTAATTGGCACTGGAGGTCATGGCACCGGCCGTGATGAACCTGCGGTGACTGGTTTGATTGAATCCATTAGAGTGTGTGATATGGATGGCAACATTCGTGAGTTGACTCCAGAACATCCTGATTTTGCACTGCTCAAAACGGCACATAGTGGTTTATTGGGCGTTGTGCTTAGCGTCAAAATGCGCGCAGTCGCTGCGTTTAACTTACGGGAAACGGTACAGGTCTTTCATAATGTGGCTGAAATGAAAGACAAACTTGGTGATATATTAAAGAATAATCAATACGTCAGTATTATGGGAATGCCCAGCCCGTCGCAGTCGGAAATCAGTAAAGGCATTCACCAATGGCAAGTGCGGATGTGGAATTACACTAAGGATAAACCTACTCAACACAGCAAACCAACTTATGCGGCAACGCCTACTTCGTTCTTTCAGGAATTGGAATTAAGATTAGGCGCTGATTTGATGAACTTCCTGGTGAACTCTGAGTTAAAAAGTCTATTGCCCGATTTTATGTTGATTGCTGCTGCTGAATCAATTGGCTCGCGTGGTACTAATCCGCTGGTGGATTATGAAAACCACATCACCCATCCCCAGGTTGCTTTTCCTCAAGTGTTGCGGGATGTGGACTATTTTATCCCGGTAAAGGACGCGCAAGCAGGCGATCAGTTGTATGAAATTTTAGAGCAAATTGAACAACAGATTAAAGATGCTGCGGGACGAAAAGAATATCCGTTAACTTATGCAATCTATGTGCGTTATTTGAAAGGAATTAATGGCGGATTATCAACAACCAGCACGAGTGCTGCGGATGAGCGTGTTTTGGCTTTAGATGTGGTGACTCATCCTCAAGCAAACGGGATTGAACGTTTTGAGCAAGAATTTTTAGCTTATTTGAAGGAAAAAAAACTTCAAGTGAGGAATCACTTAGGTAAGTTATTTCCGTCCGGGGTAACGCGTTATGATCAGTTTTTACAGCCGGAAGACATGAAGAAATTTGTTGACGCGGTGCAGCGTTGGCATGCTTCAGAAGGCAAGGACGATGGTGCGGAACGCTTCGCAATGGCTTCTTATAATACCCATTATTTACAGGCAATGCTGGATCAAGCGCCTTTATTAGCAAACACGCTGCAAGCAAAAAGTGTGGAACAAAAAGCGAGCTCATCAAGTAAAACCAAATCAGTAGATTATACTAAAGATGAATACGTTACTTTGTTAACGCTTTTATGTGAGACGGTTGGGCTCATGCAAGTACATGGGGAAGCAGCAAATAAAGTGAAAGCAGCGTTCCTTGAGACGTGCAAGCATGAGTTGAATGAAAGAACAGTACGTGAATACGTCAGCATATAATTGTATAATTGTAGCCTGGGTGCAGCGCAGCGGAACCCAGGTTTTTTGGGAACAGTTGGTGGTTAATAAACCCTGGTGTATCTGCGCCGCACTTAGGCTACGTCTAGGATAAACACAATATGGATATTACCCCTTTTTTAAATTAATTGTTGATCGAGGCGCTTCAGATTTATTTTTTAGTGTGGGAGCGCCGCCTAACATTAAAATTGAAGGGATGATTTCTCCTGTAGGCCATGCCCCCATCAAATCCCAGCAAATGGCTGAAATTGCGTTATCTCTAATGACTGATGATCATCGTAAGGAGGTCGAGTCGACCTGGTAGCTCAATATGGGGCTTTCCATCACTGAAGTTGGACGTTTCCTAATCAATCTGTTTCGCCAACGCGGTGATATTTCCATGGTTGTGCGTTACATCAATAATAAAATTCCCTCACTGGAGGAGCTCAATTTACCTCCCATTTTGAAGAGCATTCTGATGGAGTTACGCGGTTTGGTTTTAGTGGTAGGTGCTATGGGTTCGGGTAAATCAACGACGCTGGCGTCCATGATCGATTACCGCAATCAAAATCAAAGTGGCCATATCTTAACGATAGAGGATCCTATAGAGTTCATCCATCAACATAAAAAATCTATTGTGGATAAACGTGAAGTAGGCATTGATACCATGAGTTATGATAATGCTCTAATCAATGCCATGCGTGAGGCTCCGGATGTGATTTTGATTGGGGAAATTCGCGAACGGAATGCGATGAAACATGCTATTGCCTATGCAGAAACATGGCATTTGTGTATTTCCACCTTGCATGCCAATAACGCCAACCAAGCGATGGATCGCATTATTAATTTTTTCCCTGAAGATGCGCGCAAGCAAATTTTGATGGATTTGTCGCTTAATTTACGCGCAGTGATTTCCATGCGCCTTGTTCCTGGAATACAGAATCAACGCATGGCTGCGGTGGAGTTGTTGTTGAATACCCCTTATATTGCGGATTTGATTGAAAAGGGAACAATAGATGATATTAAAGAAGCGATGGAGCGCAGTACGGAGCAAGGGATGCAAACCTTTGATCAGGCATTGTTAAATTTATACCGAAATGGTGCTATTTCTCAAGAAAATGCCATCAAGTATGCAGACTCCAAAAATAATGTCGGTTTACAAATTCGCCTGAACAGTAAAAATGACTTTGACTTACCCGATGATACTTTGACCATTAGCTCGGATGACAATTGATTTTTTGACTCCATGTGTTAAAATTGAACAATTTTTTCGTTTCTGTATTTAGGGTTCATGGTTGCTTTTTATAATATAAAAAATATTACTCCAGGGCCTGCTTCACGATCATCGGCCCATGAGGCTTATCTTAACGCTGTGTATCATCCTCCTAATGAGTCCCCTCGCCGTATTATTTATAAAAAGAATAAATATGGCCTGGCTCATTTTTCCCGGTTGGAGGCGGAATTTGGACAGCTTGCGCACTTGCTTTTACTCTCGAATTTGACGTCGTCACAAAATTTGGTTGTTGATGACAAGCACAATGTCCTGGGGTTGGCAGTGCAACATCTGATTTACGTCATTGAAAATAAAGAAGGCTTAGATAAGAACTTTTATACCTTACAAAAGCCAGAGCAGGGGGGTGTGAGTACTCCATTAAAAGCAAACAATGCAGCGGAGATCCCTTACTATTTTTTTAACGAGTTGCCCCAAGGTTTTTTTGCCCGTTTGCTTGCAGCAAAGGACAAAGGTCTTTTAACTCTGGATTATGATTCTTTAGCCAGTATTCTCGCTACTTCGTATACTTTGGAGGAGGATGATTTACATCGAGGCAATTATGGTTTTTATCTTGTAGAAAAAGCAGGTAAGCCACACGTTGTTTTTTTTAAGATTGATCATGATCTAATGTTTGTGAACAGTATTATGGTCTTTCATACGCGCCGGCCATTCCATTTAATACATGGTGCTCATGCGTTTGATATAACAGCTGATGATTTGTTATCGCTTGTTTGCCTCAAAGACTCAGCGAACTCCTATTGGCCAACTAAATACGGTTATATTTCTAATCCATTAGACAAGAAGGAGTATCGCAGTCAGGAAGATATCGATGCGTTTACGCGTCTAAGTGGTGATGGTGATTTTATTGCGGCAAAATGGAAGTCTTTTTTGAAGCATATTTTAATGCCAGAACAGTTAATTAAGCAGACGCTAAAGGAACATGCGAATGTGCAGAAGGCTTCGGAGCGTGCGCAAATTGCTTTAATCACGCAAGCAACAATGACACGACTTGCGCGTCTACGAGCGGCTTTGTTTTCTATCAAAGATTTTCGTGATTATGTTGGCAAATTGGATGAAGAGCAAATTCAGGCATTTTTGCAAGAGGTGATTCCTCCTCAATTCATGAATGAACAGCTTGCGCACGAAGTGCGGCAATATCTTGGTACATACCAAAAATTATGTCGTTCAAACCATGGGTTTGAACCAGGAGACACGCCATTACATACGGCAATTAAACTGGGCCAATACCGTTATGAAGAAACCTTAAGTATGTTTGGTCAGTTTATTCATGTAAAAAATCGCGCAGGTAAAACGCCTTTGGATATGGCTTTAAAACGGTATCAAAGCAACACACAACGTGATGAGACAGGCAATGCTCAAAACGATGCCTGTTTGATTATGAAACATTTATTAAAACATGGAGCTCAAAAAACACTACGCTATCGAAATTCTGGTGTTGATCCCATCATTAAAGCGTATCGGTTCAAAAATCCTTACCTGGAGGGAATCACTGCGGGCATGCGCTACAGTAAATTTAAAAGGATTTTACGCGATATCGGTGAAGACAGTCGCTTTGGTCTGAAATTTAAAAAAAATTTGGCCCGTGCATGCGTGAAGCATTTTATAAAACTCAATGAGGACAGCCCTCATTTTGAAAATACGTTATTGCGTTTAAAAATAGATCTCAACGGCGATTCTTCCGAAGAGGAAGCAGCGGGGATGAAATACATCCGCCAATTGCGCAGTAAATTGTGGATTATTCGCCAATTGCGAGGGATTTATGGTTTAACGTCAACTCTGTGGGAATTAAACAGCCTGATTGACCAAGCCAGAGAGCGCATTAAAGACAAACAACCCCATTGCTTTTCTTTTTTTTACTGTGCTGATAAAGCAACAGACTCGAGGGATGATGAGCAATTAAGCCATGATGCATGTACGGTGATTTAAAACGAGCTCTTTGTTGCTTGTTGGCTTTCTAAATCGTCACTTTTTGTTTTATACTGTATGGGATGGGCTTTATCCCAAATGTCGCGTGTCTTAGGATCAGACAAGAATGCATAGGCGTCTCCCACTTTTCTTGGCACGGCGGTGTTTCTGTAATGTGCTGTTTCATTAATTGAGCCAATTTTTCGGAAAATTTTTGTTCTAAATTCGAGTTGGGATATGTTATTTCGATTCTCAGATAAGGTGCAGAGTGAGTACTTGCTTGCGCACTTCAACGTAGAAACCTAATTCTCTTAGTGCATCGGTCATTGTTTTGAATGCATCGCCCACCAATCCTTCAAAGCGAATATATTCTTCTGTACCCGAATGTTCTATACGACACTTGTCGGAGTAATTGAGGAGAATGGTTTCCAGTTGTTTGTATTTTTCTGAAAGTTTCCCCATGATAATGTCTCTAAGTGAGTTGAAAATTGAGTGACAGTTATGCTCTAACATAAGTGTAGTGCAAAAAAGAAATCAGGTTGAATTCAATCAATAATTTATGAAGAGCCATTGTAGCCTTGGTGGAGCGCAAGCGTAACCAGGGTTGATTGATTGAGCTCAGTTCCCCTGGTTTCGCTTGCGCTTCACCCAGGCTACGAATTTGATGGTCATTCACCAAAATTCCCGTTCGAAGATATGCCTCCCCAACTTTTATCGATTATTCCCTGATGAATGAATCGATGAATACTCGAGTAAGGCCAATGGGCTGGTTCTGAGGTTAAGCCATTTTTTACAGGGTTATAATGAATGTAGTCAATATGCTTTTGGTAGTCTCTTTCATTCCTGATTCGATGTTCCCAAAAGCTTCTTTGTCATAAACGATATTCACCTCGTTTATTAGAACTGAGAGGCAATCATGATTGGATGAAATAGTGAGTAAAATGAGTTTTTATTAACTGCCAACGCCGAGAATAGTCACAATCATCGTCAGGTAATTGCCAAATTACATGCAAATGTTCAGGAAGGATTACAAAAGTAAGCATTAGATAATTTGCCTGTGCACGAGTTATTCTAAAGGCAGTGCCTAATTTGTTTATGTGTGTTGTTAGTAGGTGAGAGGAGCGGTTATGTAAGGTTACTGTAAAAAATACGTTCCGCAGGCAGTAAAGTCATGCCGATATTTAACCATTTTTTTCTTGAAGTTGGATTACATGAACTGCTGAGAATAACAAAGCTGTCAAAAGGCATCAAGATCATATTACTGAGATGTGTGGAGCGTAAGCGGAACCCGGGTTTATTGATTGGGCTCAGTTCCCCTGGTTTCGCTTGCGCTTCACCCATGCTACGAGAGTGGTGTAGTGGGGTTTTATTTTATCCCATGCTTCAGGAGGAATCTTATTTGCCAACGATTTGGGCTGGGTTATGGCAAAGTCTGTGTAGCCTGGGTGGAGCGCAAGCGGAACCCGGGTTTATTGATTGGGCTCAGTTCCCCGGGTTTCGCTTGCGCTTCACCCAGGCTACGAGAGTGGTGTAGTGGGGTTTTATTTTTTCCCATGCTTCAGGAGGAATCTTATTTGCCAACGATTTGGGCTGGGTTATGCAAAGTCTGTGTAGCCTGGGTGGAGCGTAAGCGGAACCCTGGTTTATTGATTGGGCTCAGTTCCACGGGTTTCGCTTGCGCTGCACCCAGGCTACGAGAGTGGTGTAGTGGGGTTTTATTTTTTCACATGCTTCAGGAGGAATCTTATTTGCCAACGATTTGGGCTGGGTTATGGCAAAGTCTGTGTAGCCTGGGTGGAGCGTAAGCGGAACCAGGGTTTATTGATTTGGCTCAGTTCCCCTGGTTTCGCTTGCGCTTCACCAAGGCTACGAGAGTGGCGTTAATGGGTTTGCATTTCGCCCAGGCGGAAGGGGTAGTCGTGGCGGCAGCTGGAGTAGGCGGCGCCGATTTTGGTGGGATCGGGGTAGAAGGCGTAGTGGGTGGCGTTGTAGGCGCAGCAGGGGACGGAGCTGAGGAAACAGCCTCTTTTGGCGTCCCAACGGTAATGGCCGTCTTATGCGAGTTGCAGGGTTCTCCGGTAATCCCCACGCAAAATAACTGATGTTAAAAGTAGAATTTTCTCGTAACCTATAACGCAGGAGATTCTTCATGAAAAGATCAAAATTTACAGACAGCCAAATCCTATCGATTTTAAAACAGGCCGAAGGAGGTCCCCCTGTTTCAGAACTTTGCCGCGAACATGTC
>JBOFJV010000271.1:0-4323 GCA_051657005.1 Legionella sp.
CCACTACCAGATGCAAAAATAATGCACCGATTGTTCTGATTGATAAGGTATGAGTATGTAATGAAATTGTCTTGAGCCCATTGCCTTAGTAGGGCACGATGGGTTCTAAATGTGGGGTTGGCCAGGTGACTGGTTAACTATACCAGCTAGCAATCTTGCTGTTGACTTGAGTTTGTACTTAGAAAACTTATCACCTGAAGTATTAGATGATAAAAAAACAATAGAGAATATCCGTTTTCTTTTACCGGCAACTAAAGTGCCTGCAATTTTAAAAGATGCATTAAAATCGATATTATTCTTTGCCAGCACACATGAAAATACACGCTTTTTAAGCGGAAAAATTCTAGAGCATAATTTATTCCCTTATTCTGCAGCGATTTTGTATGCGTCTTCAGGGAAATTGGCTTTTTCTAAAAGTACTTTAAATAAACTCAAAGGATCACAGTTAAGCGCAGTTTATCCATTAATTATTGATTTTGCCGCGATTATAGAGGATGAACATCTCATTTTAAAAGATGCCTTGCTAAGCCAACAGCAATTTTATCAGGTGCATACTCAGTTAATGAATCAATATCTGCAGCGAAAGTTAGATGGAGGAGATTATCTGGATGCTTTGAATCACTATTTAATGATTCTTCATTCTTTATACAAGAAGGGATGGCCTGGTTCAGATGCACTTTTTGTTTATACTAAAGTATTTAATATTTTGGTGAATGTATTGCTTCATTTCGAATTATTAATACCCATAATTAATCAATATGAAACTAGTGGATATACATTTTGTGTTAATTTAGCAAAACTTTTAGACCTGACGTTTGAACCTGAAATGTTGATGCGCTCCGTTGTACCAATGGAAGCGTCCTATTTAGCAGCAAGAACTCAATATTTTGTAGCGTTTCACGAACAATGCAACCATTTTGGTATTAATACAATGCCTTCGGATGCTCATTTTGCTGCTTATTGGCAACTGCATCATAACCAGGACATTGATTCGCCCGAAAAAATATTAGACGCAATGAGTAAACTTGGTAAATTCAAGGCGTTAATTACTGCTTCAACTTATTTAGATCAAAGTGCGTTTCATTCAGTGATTAATTCCGCCAATAGGGCAGCAATGACATTGTAATATCAAAGTATTCGTTCAGATAAGGGTGCCAACTTAAGTGAACATTGTATCCTGGGTGCAGCGAAACGAAACCCGGGTTCCTCTTCGTTGCACCCAGGCTACGAGACAGTGCCATTTTCTCTTAAGGTTTATTCGTTCAGGCAATATACTGGGAGTGTGGATTCACATCATGTCTAGAAAATCACATTAACCTATTTTATTTTTCTTACTTTTTTTATTGTCTTTGTCGTTACTTGCAAAACTTTTGTTTTCCAATGACTTCAAGTGTGCAAAGACGGTTTTTGTTTTAGCCCGAAAGGCAGCCATTTCACGTGCTGGAACAGGAGACGACGTTGGTAAGTAGGTTGTTGTGGGGTTTTTGGGCTGATTATGGACATGAAGCTCATAATGACAATGCGGGCCTGTAGCAAGACCTGTTTGCCCCACGTATCCGATAACTTGACCGCGTCTGACTCTGCTGCCTTTAGAGAGTCCCTTTTGAAAGCGAAGCATATGGCCATAAACGGTACTGTAGGTTTTGTCATGCTTAATTTCAATCATATTGCCATAGCCATTATGTCGACCAATAGTTGCAATAACACCATCTCCTGTTGCTTGGATTGGCGTTCCAATTGGTGCGGCCAAATCGATGCCTTTATGCGCTCTTTGATAACGTAATATAGGATGATATCGTGAAGAAGAGAACGTTGAACTGATATGGCTGAATTTGATTGGATATCGTGAAAATGCTTTTTTAAAGCTTTCTCCTTTAGGTGTATAGTAATCACGCGATCCGTTTCTACTAATATGACGTACGGCTTGAGACGTTTTACCTTGATTGGTATAGCTGACAGCAACAACATCACCAATACCAACCATTTTGTCTTCTACATAAAGGGCATCGTAAGCAATCGAAAAACGATCGCCGCTGCGAACAGAGCGAGAAAAATCAATATCCTTGCGTAAAATGGTTGTCATTTGCTGAATTAATTTTCTTGGAATTCCTAAGTGTTGGGATGTTGTATAGAGAGAGCCTTTAACGACTCCAGAGACATAGCGCTCTTGTGATTTCACCTTTTTGGAATCAATCTTTGTTTTATAAACAGCGCCATCCCTATAAACCGTTAATGTCTGTATGCTGTTCATAGGAATAACCAATTTTTCTAATTTATTTTTGTTAATTAGAAATTTCAATTCTTGGCTTGGCTTTATTGCAATCAATGCTTTTGAATAAGGATTTTTTTGCATTACAAGATGTAAGTTTTGTGCTGTTAGACCAAGACGTTTAAAAATAGTAGCCATGGAATCACCTGAGCGAGGCTTAATCGTTTGCCACACATTGTCTTTAACCACTTTTTTAGTGGGTTTTACCACTTCGACGATATCATCTACAACGTGTTCTGCAGTTTCTTCAATCAATTCAAGTTTGGATTCTTTCGCCGCAACTTGCTTTTCTGTATTTTGCTCTGATTCGTCCTGATACTCTTCAAATTGTTCGCCATCGAGTTCTGGTAAAGAGACAGGCAGTGAGGTGGATTCAGTGTATACATTATGGTCAAACTTTTTTACAAGACAATAGGGTAGCGTTAAGGCAATAATCAATGCAAAACCCATCAATACCTTAGAAGGATTAGATTTTTTATTTTTATTTGCTCTTCTTTTTTCTATATAAATATAAGGTTTTTTATCCATTGTTTGCCTATACATTGCCATCCGAAAACAGGCCCTGGTCTGTATTTACTTCATTCCTGCACGAGAAATTGCATTAAAATTACCTATTAGGTATGGCCGGAAATTGCCAACCGGGCTAAGATACTCGGTGTGAGAAGATAGGTCAATAATTTATAAAGGTTTTGATGCCATGATAGTTGAAGATTCAGTATGTTCCGAACTTATAAGAGGCTGTGAAGAGGTTCTTCCGCAGCAAGAATTAGAAAAAAAATTACAAAAAGGAACAACTTTAAAAATAAAAGCAGGCTTTGATCCAACTGCACCTGATTTGCATTTAGGGCATACTGTATTACTTAATAAATTAAGACAATTCCAACAATTGGGTCATGAAGTCATTTTTTTAATTGGTGATTTTACAGCGATGATTGGTGACCCTACTGGAAAAAATGTCACCCGTTTGCCACTTAGCCAAGAAACCGTGCTTGAAAATGCAAAAACTTATCAAGAGCAAGTATTCAAAATTTTAGACCCCTTGAAGACAAGAGTGGCCTTTAACTCGCAATGGCTTGCACTATTTAGTGCAGTAGATCTAATTCGTCTCGCCGCAACACATACTGTTGCCAGAATGTTAGAGCGAGATGATTTTAATAAACGCTATACCTCGGCTCAGCCCATTGCCATTCATGAATTTTTATATCCTCTACTTCAAGGATACGATTCCGTTGCGCTTAAAGCAGATGTTGAGCTTGGTGGATCCGATCAAAAATTTAATTTATTAATGGGCCGTGAATTACAAAAACATTATGGATTGGAACCACAAGTCGTCATGATGACGCCATTGATTGAGGGATTAGATGGAATCAAAAAAATGTCTAAATCTCTCGATAATTATATAGGTATAAATGAACCTGCTGCAGAAATGTTTGGCAAAATCATGTCAATATCCGATGAATTAATGTGGCGCTATATTAATCTATTGAGTTTTAAGACTGGAAAAGAAATACAGGCATTAAAGACTTCAGTTGAACAAGGGGCCAACCCTCGGGATATCAAAATTGATTTTGCAAAAGAGATCGTGACTCGTTTCCATGATCCAATGCAGGCAGAAAATGCACATAAAGAATTTATCGAGCGCTTCCAGAAAGGCATCATTCCTGAAGATCTGGAAGAGCAAACCTTACCATTAAAAGAACCGCTTTCTTTAGCACAACTTTTAAAACAGATGAACTTAACGCAAAGCACTTCAGAAGCCATTCGTTTGGTGAAGCAGGGCGCGGTCAAAATAAATGGTGATAAAATAGAAGATCCTGCACTTGAATTATCTGCTGGAAAGACCTATATAATACAAGTTGGCAAACGCAGAATTGCCAAGCTGCATTTACAATAAACAGTGTGTCATCATTTTTTTAAAAAATTACAAAAAGTATTTGACACTGTGAGCGAAATGAGTAGAATACGCAGCACGCCTTCGGGGCAGATTCATTAAGAATGAGAGAAGACAAACTGTGTGGGCACTTTAAAGACCTTTGAGTGCTTGAAGAAGTAAA
>JBOFJV010000272.1:0-8299 GCA_051657005.1 Legionella sp.
TCATCGTAAAATGAAACTCATTCAGCGAAGAGCTTATGGTTTTAGAAATTTTGAAAATTACAGAGTGCGTGTTAAGGTGCTCTGTGGGTGATTAGAGCTGCCCCCTTAAATGGGAAAGAGCCCTTTTTTTCAATAGCCTCTTTGAGTATTTCTGCTTTAAGTCGCTCTTCTGCATACAGCTTTTTAAGACGGCTATTTTCCGCCTCAAGCTCTTTTAAGCGCGACATCATCGAGGCATCCATTCCTCCAAATTCGGCTCGCCATTTATAAAATATTGCTGCACTAATGACATGTTCGCGGCAAAGTTCTGAAACAGGGGTACCTCCTTCGGCCTGTTTTAAAATCGATAGGATTTGGCTGTATGTAAATTTTGATCTTTTCATGAAGAATATCCTTCGTTATAGGTTACGAGAAAATTCTACTTTTGACATCAGTTATTTTGCGGGGGGATTACCATTGGCTGTCTGTCAGCCCAAAAATTTGAAGAGAATATAAATTGGTAGATTGCCTTATTTCCCAAGCAAACAAAATTGATATTTATGAACCATCCCGAGAGAATTAAATTGCCACCAATGTATAATGAAGATCAATTAAATATGATTCATGAAAGGGCAAAACTATTTAACGATATCATGAGACGCATTTCTAAAAAACATGAAAATGTTTGTCTTTTGGAAATGGAAAATATCATAAATGAAAATGATGTTGTTGATACTTATTCGCATTTAAAGAGAACGGGATACTTGAAATTATCTGCTTCATTAACAAATATCTTATGATCAATATACAATGGCACTTGTTAAGACAGCAACATTCGCAACGTCGGATATAAATATAATGTCGAGAAACCACTATTTTTCTGCAAAATAAAGGGTGACCTTTTGCAATAATTAACTATTGCGTTCTTCCAAGCTGTACTCATCAACAGCCAATAATATTTTTTCCTCAAGTTCCTTCGCTTTTTCTAAAGGCTTATTCACGCCATTGATAATAATGGAGAAGATAAATGCTTTATCATTTGGATTAATCAGAAAACCTGAGAGCGAAGAGATATCATGCATTGATCCAGTTTTCGCATATACTTTTTTCTCAAGCAATGTTTTTTTCATGCGATCTTTTAGCGTTCCTGACACACCAGCTTGCGGTAATGCAGCTAAGAACACGGACTGTTTGTCTTTATCATGATAAAGATCACTCAATAAGGTGACCATTTGTTCCGTGGTCACTAAATTGTAACGAGTGCCTTCACCATCAACGATTTCTAATTGCGACATATCCAGATGTGTATGCTCAGATAATATTTTTTTTATCGCAAATGCGCCCTCTTTATGAGAACCTTTCCCCGTTATGGAATAACCCAGCTTTTTAGTAAAACTATTTGCATAAAGGTTATCGGATTCCTGCAACATATGCGTCAGTAAATGAGCAAGATTTCCTGATTGAAAACTGGCAATAAATTGGGCATCTGATGGAGTCACTCCCGTACTAATTTTTCCTTTTAATGCTATTGCATTTTTATCGAGTATCGCTTTCGTTGTTTGTTTTACTAACAAAACAGGATCAGGAATCGCAAGTTCTATCAGTTTGGGATTTTTTTCCTGAATAATGCATCCATAAAGGCGAATCGTATTGTTGGGTTTAATATCAAGATTAAGGATGCAATGATTCTTTTCCTCTTTTTTGCTGACCGTAGTCACTTCATTAATCAGAGTAAGTGCTTTAGGCATCGTTTTAGGTTTAATCTGTACCGGATTACCTAATTCTTCATTACTGATTAAGTCATATGTTGCCTTATTCTCGTTCAGTATGGCAGCAGTATCTGGTGCAGCGTAATACCAACCTAAATCATCATATGAGGTACCACTTGGATAAAATGGGGCTTGGTACTGAGAGCTATCGATTACGATGTCCCCTTTAATGGTATTTCCATTCTTGTTTTTCAAATTTAATAATAAAGCAGCTAAATTGTCCTGAGTAAATGAAGGCGAGCCCGTAAAGGTAATGTAGTAATTTTGATCTTTTTGGGATAACGTCGTGAAAAAACGAAAATCAGGTTTAAATTGATAAAATGCTGCAGCTGCTGAGAATAACTTCATGCCACTTGCCGGAGACAGCAATTTATCCGCATTTCTACTGTAAACTATATTTCCTGTTTGTGCTTCTTTAATCAGCACACTAATGGTTGCATGCGGTAATTGTTGTTCAATAATTCCATCAATTTTTTCTGCAAGCGTTTGCGCATTCACTACCTGCGTTAAAAACAATACTGCAAAGCTTCCTAAATAATTAATATAGCGCACGAAATGTTACCTTCAATAAAAAATATTGAGTATAGCCTTACCCATTCAAGACCGAAGTGCAACTCTTTTAACAAAAACTCGAACTATTAATGACATCAACTGTGAAAGTGGCTCGGTCTTGTAGCCTGGGTGCAGCGCAGCGGAACCCGGGGTTGTTTGATTTAACTCAGAATCATGGGTTCAGCTACGCTGCACCCAGGCTACCATGCCAAAGACCAGAACTATTGGTCTTTTATGAAAATATAAGGGTGTTGCTTCTTATCCAACCAGTGAAGAAGTGCCGATAGATGATACTCATCCATAGCAATACAACCGTGCGTCGGAACCTTGATGGATTGCCATAAATGCATAAAAATAGCACTGCCTGCACCTGGAACAATTGGATTCATATTATAATTAACAACAATCCCTAATTTATAGGCCGAAATGAGCATGGGTTCATAACTTTTAGCATCCGTTTTCCCTGTGACCCAAGTGTTGTAATTTTTATGTGCGGCATCGTCAATAAATTTATCCTCAGAGGTAACGTATCTAAAATCCATATTAAGTGCTAAAGGCTTTGTGCCAAAGGCATTTCCTAAAGGAAATAATCCTGCTGGTGTTTTCATATCCCCTTCTTTCTTTTTGCCATGAGGAGCAATCCCATTCTTACCAATTACAGCTAAAAATGGCTTCAATGCTCGTTTCCAAAAATTTCCTTGTTTCTCACAAGCGGTTCCTTCAACCTTAGAGCCCTCAATAAGGTGCACCATAATCACTTGTGATGAAAATGCAGGGACCTTTTGCAAATACGTGTCAGCACAGGGATCAAAAGTAGTTCTACTGAGTGCAAATGCCCCATAGGCTAATAGCAGGAATAACACACCAAATACAAAGTTCCACGCAATTTTTGTCATGTTTATAAACTCAAATCAGGATGACTAAATTGAGAAAAGCTATTTACAAACTCTTTAGGCGTCGTACTTTTCGTACTTAATTCATCAAGATGAATCAGCGTAAAATACGATTTATTTGCAAGCGAACTTATGTCTGGATTTTCCGGGTAATATTTGAGTAATGGAAAAAATAATGATTGGCCAATGATATAGCGTTTGTCTTTATTTTCAGGAGAAAGTCCCCAAACATTTTGATAGGTAATTGCCGCTAGCTCATGATTATTTATGGATTTATTGCCTAGATAAAGCATTACGTGGCCACCTATATAGATCAACGTCATGAGTGGGTGTCCTTGTGATTTTAAAGCATTAATTCGTTCATCTACATTATTTTTAGTTAAATCAATGCCGGTACCTATTTTAGCTTGTTGCGCTGAATTACGTGGCAACCAAATACCTAACGGAGTAAAAATGCTTTTCAACTCTTGAGAACAATCATTAAAAAAGAAGGCGCCGCCCCATCCATAAGGACGATTTTGTAATTGTTTAATGATCCTTGCCATATTTCTTTTCGATGCAGCAAGCGGCATAAGACTCGCAGATCGTGCAGAAACGAGTCCTGTTTGAATTTCGGCGATATGATGTGCATTTTTTACCGGAATCAAAATAGAAACCGTATCATCATCTCGAGCAACACTTGGAAATACTGCACCAATATACCCAGCAAATTGAAAATGCTGATACTTATTGGTAATGCTGACCCCCGTTTCAGTAATGGCAACAAGCCCTTTTTTCACTGCTTTTTGCCATCGTGAAATAAAAGCATTTGAAGCAAAAGCAACATCAGAACTTTTGACCCATGCGAAATATGCATCGGGTGTTAGAACTAAAGACCAAGCCTTATCTTGTGATGTGCTCAATACATAAAGGGGTGTTCCAGCCCAAATAACTGATTCTTGTAAATTATCAAATGGGAACCCTTGGCCTGGCATACTAAAATGAAAAAAATCCGGAGCATGTTCGGGCAGAGCACGAGCAAAAGTATTAGTGATGGAAATTGCTCTATTCTGTTCGTTAAATACTAATGCGTCCATATCTGTCAGGTTCATATTGCGCTTTATTTGATTGAACCAAACGTTATCATGCTCTTTAAAATTTTCGGCGTAATGTCGTTCGGCATCAAGCTTGTTCTGATTGTCGAATTCATTTAACAATTCCAATTCAATTTTTTTAATCTTAGGAATGACCGACTGGATCATTGTTTCACTCCATGGAGATAGTCCGTTTATACTGCTGGAGTAATAATGGTTATAAAATTGATGTAATTGCGCCTTTTGATATTCAGGCTTTAATAAAGGATTATCGTAATCAACACCATCAGATGACAAATAATCATTAATGTTTTGTGAATACGGTTTTATCGAAAAATCGTAAATGGGAACTTCGGTTGCAAATGAACTGAACGATAAAAAGAATAATCCAATCAGTAAAATGAAGTGGTTACTTCGTTTTTTGAATGAAAAAGATCCAAAAGACATAAAATAAATACCATCAAATCAAAGTGCGATCGATTATACCATAAAACAATCTTTATGTGAGAATTTTATCCTCAATTACAGTTGGCGCACCCTCCACGATCGTTGCAACCTGTTCGTGACGAATGTGATTAAGTAAGGTTTGTGATGAGCATAAGATTAAAATACTGATGGGTAATAATACCAACAAATCAAATGGAAATTTTAATATCCCAATACCACCAAAAGAGCCTAAATAAGAAACGATAAATATCGTGCACATATAAAAGACAAACCAATATAAAAGAGCACTGTTATCCCATGAGTTTTTACGATGATAAACCGAATAGATAAGAAGCCCAACGAATAAGGCAACATCCAGTTTCCAAATAATCGAAAAGCCACACCAATACAACATTAAATTACACACATAAAATGCACTATGCGAACAAATTAAGGCGCCAGAGAGCCTAAATGGGCGTGGCGTTTCTGGCTGTAATTTGCGCATTGCTAATAGGCATATGGGACCAATACTGTATGACAAAATACTTGCAGAAGAAAGAAAAGCCACTAATTTTTGCCATCCTGGAAAAGGTAAAAAAGATAACAGACCAACTAATAAATTCGCATACAAAGTGATATAAGGTATTTTATGACGGTTTACCTTTAAAAAGATTTTAGGTAAATGATCATTTAAAGCCATTCCATATAAAATACGAGAAGTTGCAGCGGTATAAACTAAAGTTGTACCAAATGGCGAAAAAGCAGCATCAATCATTAATAATGTAGCAACGACACCAAGCCCCAAGAGCAAGGTTAATCCAACCAATGGTCCACTATCACCTGGATAGCTTAATGCATGCCATCCCCCTGCCAAATATTTATGAGGAACCGCAGCAATAAAGCTCAACTCCAACATGAAATACAAAATAAAGCCAATCAGCACTGCACCTAAAATAGCAATTGGAATATTTCGTTGCGGATTTTTAACCTCACCAGCTAACACCAAACCATTTTGAAATCCAGTGAATGCAAAAGCAATTCCGCCAGTAGACAGTGCCGTAAAAATATCTACCCAACTTTCTTTATTCGACAAATTAATCTGTACGTTATCCCAAGTAGGTGCAACATGGAGAAGTGAAACAATAGCAATACTTGGTAGCATAAATTTAATAATGCTTGCATATTTATTGCATTCAACAAGCAGCTTAATTCCATAGGAATTTAATATCACTACAAAGAACATAATGACCATAGCAGCACAATAACCATAGCCAGAAAGCCTAAATGTCGCGGGATCATTAACAATTAAAATAGGAAAAAAATGACTGGAATATTGCAGAATTGCCTGAATTTCGATAGGTGTCATCACTACATAAGAGAGCCATGAAGTCCAAGCAAATAAAAAACCTACTTCTTTACCATGAGTAAACGTTGGATAATTAGACATTCCCCCTGAAATAGGAAACATAGTACCAAGCTCACATAAAGGCAATGCAATAAAGAGCATAAAGAAAGCTGCAATAACCCAAGCAATCAGTGAGTTACTGCCCGCCATCTGTGCACTAATGAATGGGCTAAACAACCATCCAGACCCAATCATTCCACCTGCTGAGGCTACAAGAATATTCGTTGTTGAAATATCACGTTTTAACATGATGATCCTTTAATCCTGCCAATATTAAAGTGTAGCCAGAAGGTTATTGATTTTGCAAGCTTTTTGTGATTATTTTATTATTTAAATAATGGATCCCTTGTCACTGGAATGATTTGATTGTTTTTTGAATTGCAATTACCCAACAAACCTCTAAAAAAAGACTTAAATGAAGATAAAGATCCTCTTTTACAATCGATAACTTTGCTCTATTGCTTTAATTTCGTTAATCACTTGCTCATCCGTTTCATCAGTTTTTGTGTTAAACCAAGAGTCTAAAATCTCTTTCGCTAAATCTTGAGTTAATAAACGATTGGATAAAGCCAAAACATTCGCGTGATTCCAAACACGTGCGCCTTTCGCTGTTTGAGCATCAGTACATAAAGCGGCACGTATCCCAGGAATTTTATTCGCTACAATGGAAATGCCAGTCCCTGTCCAACAGAAGAAAATGCCCTCTTGACAATCTCCTCGATGAATTGCTTCAGCCGCAGTTTGCGCGGTATGGATCCATGATTCACTTTGTCGTGACTGAATCGCACCAAATGGAATCACCTGATGCCCTAAGCGTGCTAATTCTTGAACAACAAAATCATTCACTGGATAAAGCTCATCACTGCATACCGCTATTTTCATTCATATTCCCTCTAAATCGAACCAGTCTTCATCACTGGACACCAAACCATCCACCAGTATCTCCGCCAGCCAAACACGTATTATTTCTGCATACGGTGAATTTCTGTCCACAAAGCATTTTGAAATACCATGCTCTACTGATGTCCTGATTTTTATAGCCATCAGGTTGGCAAATACGCGCACTGTATTCTCCTTTAACGCGGATTTGGCCTATTACTGAAATGTCCGGTGAAACAGGATAAACACCATGTTGATGCGAGTAGAATGCAATATAACATCCTGGCGCCATTGTATAACTGTTATCCGTCGGCAACAACACTTGAGTAGCACCTGGGTAAGGATGATTAATCACGCCGCCACCATTTAAGGGATACACTGGAAAGGGAGACGGTAATAACGTTTTATTTTCGTCTGCAAGCATACTCTGCGCAAATAAGGGAAATACAAAGATAAGTCCTAAACAGCCTATAAGTATTTTTTCATTTTAATTTCCTTTAGGTTGGCTATGTAAAGTATAGATGAAAATAAATCCATAAAAATACAGTTCTTTATTTACTCACGAAGGAAAGTCAAATCCATCCTCATCCGAGTGATCGTCTTCACCTCGACCATCTTTGATTGCCTTCTTAGCAGCAAAAATTGAATCACGCCCTGATACTTTTGGTAAGGGGTTAACTGGATTTTCTGCATGTTGTGTTTCAATCAGCGTTTTATAGGCTACTTTTTTGGTTGCTTTTAATTTTTTCTCTGGTTTTTCTATTCTTTGCTTCTCAGGATCCACAAGCTCAGTTTTTTCGAGTAACTTCGCCAATTCCTCTTTATAATTCCTGACCACAGAATCTGTCTCTTCTGTAGTTTCTGTCACAGCCATAGTCAATTTTAAAGATTAACTGATAGAGTTAACCAGTCACCTGGCCAACCCCCCATTTAGCACCCCTCGTGCCCTACTAAGGCAATTGGCTCAAGACAATTTCATTACATACTCATACCTTATCAATCAGAACAATCGGTGTATTATTTTTGCATCTGGTAGTGGATGCTTCTTTACGAATAGGTCTAATTTATTCCAGTAGAACGACTTGCGTTGACTCCGCCTATTTAGCCATTTAAATATTATCCTCTTGTCTTCGTACATAAATTTTGACACCATTTTGAAATTGAAACTTACACCATAATACTGAACATGGCCTCTCAATTTGGCACAGAAGGTTTTCCATATTCCAGCAAGCTGGACTTTATTTCTTACCTGTTTTGCCCAAGCCGTCAGCTTATTCAACTTAGACCTTAGCCGATTACCACTCGTTTTAAGCTTAGGGATAA
>JBOFJV010000273.1:0-4138 GCA_051657005.1 Legionella sp.
ACTCATGATGAACTCTGCGTATATACGAGGATTTCTTGCGTACGCTCTTACTTTGACAATGACTACAACGGGATAATCGGTTATAGCTTACATCTAATATTAATGGTTGATATACGCTCACTTTTACTATGGAAAATCCAGGTAAATTTAGGATAAGATTGTACTTCGGCACTTTAATCTCCTTTTGTTCCCTAAATCAAGGACTTAGTCTAGACTAATTTGATTAAAGTGCCACCTTAATTGGTGTAGAGCCATATTCTTGCTGCTTCTAAAGAATAAGATTGAGCTGGATAAAGTGAAACGAAACCTGGGCTCTGATCCTAAACAAAATTTTGCTCCCAGGTTGCTTCTTGCCTGCACATTAACTGCTGATCTGCTGTCTGAAGTTTCACCACTGCCAAGCGGTTATAGGAGCAAAAAACACTGTGCATACTGATATTGATTGATAACTTACAATTGCGAATTTTAACCAGATGTTTAATAATGATAAAATTACTGGACAAGGGAGTGATCATGCCTCTCAAATTAGCTAAAACACAAATCATCTATTGTGGCTTAATCACATGTTTGCTGAATAGTTGCTTTCATCCACCTTATAACGAGTTCAAACCAGTACATCCCCTTCCCAAGAGAATCGCTACAGGAGCAGTTTTTGGAGCCGCTGTAGGCGGTGCTGTTTCAGGAAACGTAGCCGGTGCTTTGGCAGGAACGGTAGCTGGAGTAGCTGGTGGAACCATTGTCGGCTTAAACAAGTCCAGTAGACGCAGTATTATTAAAGAATTAAACAAAGAAAACATACAATATGTGCAATATGGGGACACAATGACCCTGATTGTTCCGGTTGATCGCTATTTTATGTTAGAAAGCCCAAGGCTCAATGAAATTTGCTATCCAGGCTTGATTAATATTGTCAGGCTGTTAAAATGTTACCCACTAAGCCCTGTTTATGTTGCCGGCTTTACTGACGACGTAGGCTCTGATCGCCATAAAAAATTAATGTCCCAGGCACAAGCAGAAACGATGCTTACGTTCTTATGGGCAAATAATGTTCCGGCGCAATTACTTAAAGCGGAAGGATATGGTGAAAAAAATGATGTGGGAGATAACAAATTAATTCACGGCAGCGCATTCAACCGACGCATTGAAATTCAATGGTACAACAGCTTAGGTACTAAGATTTGTGCGACCTGCCCAGCTCCGGCAGCTCCTCCTGCAGTTTATGCAACGAAGTAAGGCAAATTGATGCGTTCAAGATTTATCGGCGGTATTCTTTTAATTGTTGGAACCTCAATAGGTGGAGGCATGCTTGCCTTACCTATTGCCAATGCGGCTACTGGCTTTTGGCAATCCTCTATTTTTCTCATCCTCTGTTGGATATTCATGACGGTAGGCGCTTTTTTTATCCTGGAAGCGAATCTATATCTTCCCAGAGGGAAACATATGGTTTCTATGGCACAAGCCACCCTGGGCAATTATGGGCTGCTTCTCGCTTGGATAAGCTATTTGTTTTTACTTTATACTTTATTGTCAGCCTATATTTCCGGTGGTTCTGACGTCTTAAACAGCTTGCTTTTAAAAGTTGGGATACATCTCAGTGATTGGCAAGCAAGCGTTCTGTTTACACTTATCTTTGGTCTTGTCGTGTACGGTGGCATTCGCTCGGTTGATTACGTCAATCGCGGACTCATGTTTGGCAAATTATTGGTTTATTTTTTATTGATCGTACTGATTGCCCCCCATATTGAAGTACAGCATTTTAATCATGGAAATATACTCTATATTGGTGGAACCATAATGATTTTAATTACTTCGTTTGGATTTGCCATCATCGTTCCTAATTTAAGAGACTATTTTGATGACGATGTGAAGCAATTGAAAAAAGTCATTTTGATTGGTTCATTAATTCCTTTATTCTGTTATTTGGCTTGGGATGCAGTCATTATTGGTGTTATTTCTGCAGACGGGAGCCAAAATTTAGAAAGCCTCATGCACAATCAGCATGCGACCAGTACGCTGGCCGAATTGCTCTCTAATAAGGTTCAAAACACGACGATTAATGCTCTGTTTAATTTTTTCACCTCCATTTGTATGTTAACTGCATTTTTGGGTGTGTCCTTATGTCTGTACAGTTTTCTGGCTGATGGCTTAAAATTGCGAGAGCGTGGAAGCCATGGTTTCGGTTTATTTTTACTGACGTTTGCTCCCCCATTGATTCTTGTCATTTATTATCCCGGCGCATACATCCATGCTTTAAATTACGCCGGTATCTTTTGTATCATACTGCTACTGTTTTTGCCCGCACTAATGTGTTATTTTGGCAGACGATACCATAGTTCTGTTTTTACTGTTCCAGGCGGTAAACTCACTAACATTGCTGTAATTGCTGTTTCGATTGGACTCTTGGTACACGAATTTTGGGGATTAATCTAACCAATCATAAGCTTGAGTTCTCACCGCTAAGACATCCCAAGGTATTTCATTCATACCTTGACGTTGACGCAATTGCCAGAACAGTTACGATTGACTCCAAATGAATAACAAAGTATCATATTGTATGATAATTGCACCATATTAGGTTATATCTGATGTTCAATTCAAAGCTAGTCGGTGGAATATTACTTATAGTAGGAACTTCAATCGGCGGTGGGATGCTTGCGCTACCCGTTTCCACGGCAGAAGTAGGCTTTAGTAATTCGATTTTCTTTCTCTTTTTTTGCTGGTTGGTCATGACCGCTGGGGCTTTATTAATCTTAGAGGTCAATCTTCGTCTTCCACCAGGTAGCAATATGATCTCTATGGCAAAATCTACCTTAGGGGTACCTGGACAAATTATTGCCTGGATCACGTACTTGTTTTTACTTTACACCTTACTTTCTGCTTATATTTCAGGAGGTAGTGACGTATTCAATAGCTTATTGCATAAAATAAATATTGAATTACCCAACAGTGTCACATCAATACTGTTTACCCTCTTATTTAGCTTGATCGTTTATAAAGGCATCCGTTCAGTAGATTATGTGAATCGAGGATTAATGTTCGGTAAGTTAGGCATTTATATTTTGTTAGTTGTCATCATTAGTCCACACGCCTCAACAATGGGATTAACCGGTGGCTCAGCTCGTGCGTTTACTGGCAAACTGATGATTTTAATTACTTCATTTGGTTATGCTACCATCATTCCCAGCCTAAGAGATTATTTTGGCGAAGACATACGCAGTTTAAGACGTGTGATGCTTCTGGGTTCATTAATTCCATTGTGTTGTTATGTGATTTGGGATGCAGTCATTATGGGCGTAGTTTCTCGTGAGGGAGAAAATGGTCTTATGGCTTTGATGAGTTCAGAACATGCGACGCGTGGATTAACTGAAGCGTTAAGCCAATCTGTGCAAAATCAATGGATCAGTGGTTTTTTTGGCTTTTTCACGTCAATTTGTATGCTTACCGCGTTTCTTGGGGTTTCTTTAGGCTTATTTGATTTTTTAGCTGATGGATTAAAGCTTCAGAAGTCAGGGGTTCAAGGAAAATATACCTTAGCGCTGACCTTTATTCCTCCATTAGCGGTGGTTTTATTCAATCCTGGAATTTATCTGCATGCATTAAGTTATGCCGGTATCTGCTGCGTCATTCTATTACTCTTACTGCCAGCTGTAATGGCATGGAAAGGGCGTAAGACATGCGCATTAGCCGGTGAAGGGCATTTAGTGCCTGGCGGCACAACCAGCCTGGCTTTAATTGGTTTTATTGCGACAGGACTACTGATGCTCGCAATACTCTATTAAGAAGATCACACCATCTTTTATGGTAACTCTTCACGAGATATGTCAATTTCGTCTTTGCGAGCCTTGGCGAAGCAATCCAGCATAATACTTAGTTAGAATTCCGTTCTGGATTGCTTCACTTCGTTCGCAAAGACGGCAGTTTAGCTGGTAGAGTTAACCAGTCACCTGGCCAACCCACCATTTAGAACCCATCGTGCCCTACTAAGGCAATGGGCTCACGACAATTTCATTACATACTCATACCTTATCAATCAGAACAATCGGTGTATTATTTTTGCATCTGGTAGTGGATGCTTCTTTACGAATAGGTCGAATTTATTCCAGTCGAACGACTTGCGTTGACTCCGCCTATTGAGCCA
>JBOFJV010000274.1:0-3805 GCA_051657005.1 Legionella sp.
CGCTGGGCCAAACAGATGAAGCGCTTACTGCAAAAAGCCTGCAAGATGGTAACAAGCAGCAAGGATAAATGTCTGGATAAACAACAGTACGCCAAACTACAACGGTTATATAAGGCCATATTGGTTCGAGGGGAAAAAAGATGCCACCTATCTTAAGTAAGCCGTATGGCCGTCGTGGAATGGTTGCAAAATCAGATGCCCACAACCTCTGGGAAAGGTTAACGCAGTTTGAAAACTCTGTTTTGATGTTTGCCAAGCTTCAACATGTTCCTTTTACTAACAATCGTGCAGAACGCGATTTGCGCATGGGAAAGGTTAAACAGAAGGTATCTGGTTGCTTCAGAACAGAAAAATATACCCAGGCTTATTGTCGCATTTCCAGTGATTTACAAACTATGCAAAATAAGGGAATAAATACTTTGGTTGCTGTAGCTATGGCATTGAACAATCAACGTTAGAGTACAGTTTCTTTCACCCCTGTACGTCACGCAGTGGCGTATAGGCGTGAGTAGTTACGCGCTGTTGTAATAATGTCTCAATTTTGCCATTCCGCCGCCGGAAAATAAGCACGGAAAAGGCTCGATGCGGCATACCATATTGATGACCAAGTATTTTTTCAACTTCGCCAATTTTATTATCATATGGGTCGACCAAAATAATATGTTCAGTTGCTTTCTTTGGCTTCATTTTCCCTTCTGTCCTACTGCCGATTAAAGCCTCGTAAAGAGCGGGATTAATTCTAATGTGTTCTTTTTCGGAGGTTCATCCTCCCACAAGCTTAAGACATAACCACCGCCACCAGACCCTGTTGGTTTTACTGCTATTGCACCTTTGCTCGATAAATCATCCATATGTTTTTGTAAATTTGGAGTAATTAATCCCCATTCTTTAAAACAATTTTGGGATTTTTGAATGGCAAATATTAGCAATGGAAAGCCATGCTCTTTATCGATTGTTAACGCGTGTTCTATCAGAAAAACACTCTCTTGCATTTGTTTATCAATGAGTTTCAACCTGGAGGGTTTTTCTTTATGGAGCAGCATAATATTACTAATTGTATTTTTGGTTTCTGCTCCTGTGCCTGAATAAGAAAGATAAAGTTTTGGTTGCCAGTGCATAGGAATTTCATGCATAACGCCAGATGTTTCGAAATGAACCAGGCTCTCTGCCAAGGAGCCTGCAATATCAGCGCCAGAGCTTTTACCATGAAAGTAATTTTCCATTTGATGAGCAAAAGAAAAAAGTTTTTTTTCTTTGATCCAATGTCCCCAAATTAACCAGCGAGAAATTACCACGCAAAGTGCGGCGGAAAAACCTAACCCTGCGCCTACTTGAATCGTGTTGTTTAAAAAAAAAGTACCATGAACATCGTGTATTTTTTTATGTAATAAAGACAAAGCTTGTTGTAGTGCCAACAAAAATATCGTTTGGTCAGGAGGCTTGGCAACAATTTTTAGAGCATGAGAGTCCGCCTGATATGAGAGCTTGAAGACTTTGCTGGCCACGGGCAATAACAAGGCCGGGCAACCTCGTAATACCGCGTGCTCACCAGCTAAGATACATTTTGCATGTGCCTGGGTTTGAAAGCTCACATTTTCCATTGTACGTACTCATCAATTGAAGTGCGTTCTTCATCAAGAGTATAGACGGTTCTGTCGAAAATACTACCAGATCATACTGACGCCTAAAAAGTTGCTTTTACTATTGATACCCTGATATAGCCTGTATTGATCCTGTTTCATACCAAGGCTTTACCTCACCAACATCATATCAATCTTAGGAGAAAAAAGGTTCCATTTATATCGAGCAACATGTGAATGCCAGCAATAGTATCATTTTATAAAAGTTTCCACATAAGGCCGCTGCGATTCATTAGCAAGGCTGATAATATGACGTTCTGCACGCTCTCCACTCTCTAATGTCGCCCAAAAGGCATCTACATAGGAAATGCCTTCATGTACAGACCTTCGATAAATCCTACTCGTTACAAAATCGTTACCAGGAATCGCTTCTTTATCAAAAGAGCTAACGTCATTTATATCAATCAAAAAGTCAGCCATAGAATTAAGGGCAGCGGACCATAATTTTGCGTGGTTAATAAAATCAAGACTGGGATGTAGAAACTGAAGCATACCAAACCAAAAGGCACAGAACCATGACCTTAAGCGAATATACTGGGTATCAATCGCATTTGTTGGATCGTCAAGAAGTTCTGCCTCCAAAAGAATACCCACAACGGACTCCATGAAGAAAATTCGCAAAATTGCTAATGATTCCGGGGAGAAAAATTTCACGGTTTCCTCGAACATATAATCGATAAATTCACAATAAGGCGAGAGAGAATCATTCTCTTTTTTACCAATGGCACTAAGTAATCGACATATATTCTCTCGGTTATCGCTGCATACATCATCTACATCTGTAGCCAATAGATGAAGACGAGTTAGCATGAGAGACAGCGCATCATCAGTAGTAGGTACAAGAAGTTGTTGCATTATATTTAAATCATGTGCAACAGCATCACTGCATATCAGACCTGCATCACGCATTTCTTGCTTGACGATCTGTATGTTTCGTTTACCTTGAGGTATATTAAGTTTTGGTTTATATGAATCAACTTTATCAAGAAAGAGAGCGAAACGTTCTGAGTTTACTACACTCTCGACCAGTTTGCGATGTTCTGGAGTTTGTATCAAGTCATGGTTAAAACTCGAAATATTTTGCATAAGGCGCTCCTTTTCCGAATCATCCATAATTATAGCAGATGGATAAACAGTTTTTTTCAAGTACTACCTTCTACACCTTTTAACGGCTATAAAGAAAGCGGCTTTGGTTGTGACGGATGACGAGCAGGCTTAGAAGAGTTTCTTCAAGTTAAAAATGTGTTCATTGCTTTGGGCTAAAAATCGGTACTGTCAAACATTTTTTAAATTAGAACTAATACCGATATTTACGAGCCCATTATAATTCGCTATCACCATATTTAATTTGATCATGTATACAAAGACCATCGATGTATTTATGAACACTGTCGTCATGTTGACCGAATGATGGTAGGTTTTTACTTAACCGAATAAATTCTTTGACTGCTTCATTATGCAGATCAACTGCTTTTTGCAGTGCGTCTTTCCAGGAGAGATTAAATTGATTTTTTATCACGGTGACGATTGAGAAGACACTTCCTGTTGCAAAATCGCGTTTTATTCCATTGATATCATTAAACCAATTAATTGCATTGTTTGCTTTGTCTATAACGCTTTTCATCGGTTCATTATCCAAAATTTCGTCTGGAACCTCGCAGCGTTGTGCCAACTCTATAAAATCAAATTCAGCGAGCATTGCTCCTGTGAGAGCTCTTTTTTCGATATAGGTTTTGAGGTCGGGAATAACTTCGTTGTTTCTTTGTTGGGATTCCCAAACTACAGAGTATAAATAGTCATCCATATCTTTTATAAAACGATCAAATGTTTTTTTAGACGCCATTTTTTTAAAACGTACGCAGATATCATGAAGAGATTGGGCGAATGCTCCATCATTTTTATTAGATTCAGCTCCATAGAGAATATGCTGCATTCTTTTATATTCATTCATTTTTTGTAACTACTCACCCCTATACGCCACTGCGTGTCGTACAGGGGTGAACGAACTATATTTAGAAAAAAATTGAAGTGCGCCACGAAAGTGCACGACCGCTAGTAGCTGAAAGTGCTACCGGAAAAGCGCGACCGAGCGCATTTCGTACTTAGCCTTGGGCTGTATGTGGTAACGCGTATGGTTAAGCGTAGGCAAAGGAAGTTGTAAGCCG
>JBOFJV010000275.1:0-4907 GCA_051657005.1 Legionella sp.
ATGCGCTCGGTCGCGCTTTCCAGGTAGCACTTTCAGCTACTAGCGGTCGTGCACTTTCGTGGCGCACTTCAATTTTTTTCTAAATATAGTTCGTTCACCCCTGTACGACACGCAGTGGCGTATAGGGGTGAGTAGTTACGAATCGTCCAGCCCAATGGAAAATAAGAGGATAGTATTGATGTTCCTGCGCGCCAAACTTGATAAACTTTTTTTCTCATCCCCACCTGAGTTCATCTCTAGTTTTCGCATGCACCAGCACGTTAGTCATGAAGATGGTTCTTATGCGATTGAGTCGGTACACACTTTAGAAAAATTACTGGCGGAAATGCGCTGCAACAATGAAGATCCTGTATTGCGCTTTTTAGTTGATACGACAGGTAATGCATGGTTTGCTCGCTAAACTCGAATTGGGGTTAAGGCACCAAAACATTTTAAAATGACGGGACTGTCTCAAAACGACGCGTGTTGTGCCACGGCAGGAAATATAAAATTTACGAATTCAACATGTACTGTTTTAAAAAGCATTAACCACCGCAGCGGTGATTTTCAACCTTAGTTTCATTCATTGCGATCATTTTTAGCCATACTCGTTTTAAATGAAGCGCACTTACCGTTTCAATTACCTAAAATACTGGTTGTAAAAGAATTGGATTCGTCGGGAGAGACCGCACGCAAACACAAATGGCCAATCGCTCACATTAACACCTGGTTGAAAACCTTCCGTGATAATGAGGTGATTATTCAGTCGCTAATCAAAAAAGTTGGAATTCGAAACAGGTATATTATAAAGCAACCGCAAGTGAATTATGTCCTGAAACGCAGGTTTAAACTTCTCAATGCAGTATCATAATTTCAATGATAGAATTGTTATCCTAATTGATTCATTTGATATCAGTTGGGCGGTTATGTCATTTATCACTTTAAATAGAATGGCAATATGTTCACGGAAACTTAATTGTAGCCTGGGTGCAGGCATAGCGGAACCAGGGTTTATTGATTTAACCCAGACCCAGGGTTCCGCTACGCTGCACCCAGGCTACAATAATCTCTTAAATTGACGCCACGTGAACGGTTACATAGAATGCTTGGAGTACCAATAATATGAAAAAATATTCTCTGTTTTTATTCTTATTTCTCAGTCTGCTTCACTATAAAAGCTTTGCTGGCAATTTAACAATGGCAAGCAGCTCTTTTAAAATTAACTCCATGATTCCTGAACAATATACTTGCGATGGAGAAGGTCAATCCCCACCTTTATCCTGGCACGGCATCCCACCCAAAACCCAGTCTCTTGCTCTGGTTGTTGATGATCCAGATGCGCCTGATGGGGTATGGACTCATTGGATTCTCTTCAATATACCACCTACAACTAAAGAATTAGGAGCTGGAAGCCCTGCTCCCACTGGTGCTGCAAATGCAAAAAACAGTTGGGGCGGATTGGGTTATCGTGGTCCCTGCCCTCCATGGGGTGCACATTCTTATCATTTTAGATTATTTGCTTTGGATACTGTATTAAGTTTAGAAGAGGGCACAACGCGAGATAACGTATTGGATGCAATGACCGGGCATGTTCTTGATAAAACGGAGTTAATAGGAATTTATCAAAGCTTTAAACAAAAGAAATAAAATTCAAAGCTTGGGTGGAGGTGCTTATTCTCCACCCGAACGGCGATGGAAGCGTACCCATAATGGAATCAAACCAGAAACGATCCATCCTAAAGCAACAAAATCAGTCACCAGATCAAACTTGGGAATACTAAATCCCGCGATGAAAATTAAAAATAGAGAACTCAATGTAGGCCAAATAATATACCCCATTAATGCAGCTGGATTATTCCACATCAATCGATGATACCAAGCGCAAGCCAAACCCGTAAGCGAATAATAAAAAGCGATAAGTAAACCCAGTGCGTGCACAGAATCTTTGATGATTAGGTTTACGGTTGAGAAAGTAGAAGACAACAATAAGAACAAAACACCAAATAGCCAAATGAACGCAATAGCTATCCAAGGTGTATTTCGCGTGTGATGCAATTTTGCGTAACGAGAATGAATAATCCCATCTCGAGCCTCCGCAAACAGAGTACGGGTAAATTGCACAATCGTGGTTTGTAAAGTACCAATGGTACTCAGCATCACACACAGCACTGCTAAATAACTCCATGGATGAGGAACTATTTTTTCGGCTACAGTAAAAATAATATTGGTTCCAGAACGTTGGATTTCATGATCACTGAGTGCCAACAAAGCCACAATCGTAAAACTCACAAAAATCAGGATAATAATCAGTACCGACCAAAAAGCGCCGAGACCATGAGTATGTTTCGTGTTTTTGGTTTCTTCATTTAAATTAATGGTCACATCCCAACCCCAATAGAAAAACACAGCAGTTAAGGCACCGATTGCAAATAAACTCGGAGTAAAATCGGGGATAGACAACCAGGAGAGGGAAAAAGAATGTGCTTGAATATGAGCAAATTTGATAATCCCTAAAATAATAATCGTACTTAAGAAAACAATTTCAAATCCCGTCATCAAGATTTGAAGATACGCCGTAGGTTTAATTCCCGCAATAGCAATCGCAGCAATTGCCGTAATCCAAAGAATGCTAATCAATGCAACCCATCCAGGACTATCAACCAAATGGGGAGCAATCAACAGTAACGTTGCGGTAGCGGCAGGAATAGATCCAGAAACCATAAAGACCGCAGAAGACACCAAGACGGCCCATCCCGCCATAAAGCCTAAATAAACACCAAAAATTTCGGAGATCCACGCATAGTAAGCACCTGCATTCACAATGACTTTATTGAGATGAATAAACGCCAGGGAAATACCAAACATGAGAAATCAGCAGTATAAAATACTTGCAGGAGCTAAAGTGCCTACAGTAGAAACAAGCGTCACTGTAGCTGCCGCGATGCTAAATGCCGGCGCAGAACCTGCTGTTACCATAATGATGGACTCAACGATTCCTAAAGAATCCTCGGCCAGTTTCTGTTCCTTCTTGGTGTTCATAATATAAAGAGTACCCTGCATCCAAAATTAAATTCCTCTTTAATAAGCATATCAATTTTTTAATGAAATTGTTGTCGAAACCCAAATTTCTCTAAAAGCAATCAAGAAAATAACGCAACGCACTTTGACAAAAATAAAACCAGATTAAATAATTAATTATCAAGCCCACATAAAAAACTATTACTAAGGGAAATCGAAGATGCAAGCCGAGTTATTTTATACTGTGAATCATCCAAAACCTGTTCCGCTCTATTTCGTTGCGCAAACACAATGGGAAGAACATCTTGAGACGTTAACCCCTGTCAAACGCCGTCATTTTGCGCAAATCCAGTTTTCAGGGAAAATCGGTGATTATTGCTTGTTTCATAATACAGAAGCTCAATTAGAGAAAGCTTATATTGGTATTGGTGATGGCAATTAGATCATGGCAATAGCGCATGCCGCTCTCTTTTTTCCTGAAAACACCTATCAAGTACAGGATACATTAACTCAAGAAGCAGCATTGTATTTGGCATTAGCACAATATCGTTTTGAAAAGTATAAAAAAAATGATCTCAAACCACTCCTCTTAATGATCCAGGAAGGCAAGTTGCCCGCCTTAAGTCATTTAGCTCAAGCCCATTTTTTAGTTAGCGATTTAATTAACTTACCTGCTTGCGACATGGGTCCAGAGCAGATGGCCAATGTTGTGGAACAGTTAGCAAAAACACATGGTGGCGAATTCAAACAATGGGTTGGTGAACAATTAGTGCAAGATAATTTTCCAGCAATACACGCGGTTGGCCGTGCCTCTCAAACAGAACCGCGTTTACTCTCATTAACCTGGGGAAACGAACGAAATCCTCACGTGACTTTAGTCGGTAAAGGCGTGTGTTACGATACCGGCGGCCTCAATCTTAAATCAGCTTACGGCATGCGCATCATGAAAAAAGATATGGGTGGCGCATCCCATGCAATTGGCCTTGCCCAATGGATTATGGCACGGAAGCTACCCATACGATTGCATCTGCTTATTCCCGCAGTAGAAAATGCTGTTGGCCCCAAAGCCTATAGACCCGGCGATATTTTAAAGATGCGTAATGGTTTGACCGTAGAAATTGACAATACAGATGCAGATGGACGTTTGATTTTATCCGATACCTTAGCCAAAGCGTGTGACGATCAGCCGGATTTACTGATTGACTTCGCCACGCTCACTTCCTCAGCACGCGTTTCCGTAGGCACTGAAATATCTGCACTCTTCACAAACAACGATCAATTAGCCGCTGCACTAATCGATGCGTCCACTAAAACGGCTGATCCCATATGGCGCATGCCTTTATTTGCACCTTACGAACGCTTACTGGAGTCGAATGTTGCCGATATGGTCAACTGCAGTGATTCCCCTTATGCCGGTGCCATTGTCGCATCACTGTTTCTCCAGCGCTTCCTCTCCAAGCCAATACCTTGGGCACATTTTGACATTATGGCCTGTAGTGAGCAAAGCAAACCGGGGAAACATGAAGGAGGCGAAGGCATGGGTTTTCGTACGGTAGCGGCATATTTATTACGTACCTACAGCCCATTTTAATCCACATAATCCATCACAGGACAGTACATTGTCCTCGCTTGGATTTTGGATAAAATCTACCAATGTATCCTGATGGCATTTTAACATATGGATTTTTGTTAACCTGTCGTACTGGATCTTCGTATTTCGTTTCTAAAAACGTAACTACTCACCCCTATACGCCACTGCGTGTCGTACAGTGGTGAACGAACTATATTTAGAAAAAATTGAAGTGCGCCACGAAAGTGCACGACCGCTAGTAGCTGAAAGTGCTACCGGGAAAGCGCGACCGAGCGCATTTCGTACTTAGCCTTGGGCTGTATGTGGTAACGCGTATGGT
>JBOFJV010000276.1:0-2996 GCA_051657005.1 Legionella sp.
TTACAACTTCCTTTGCCTACGCTTAACCATACGCGTTACCACATACAGCCCAAGGCTAAGTACGAAATGCGCTCGGTCGCGCTTTCCCGGTAGAACTTTCAGCTACTAGCGGTCGTGCACTTTCGTGGCGCACTTTGAAGTGAATTTTATTCATTTTATTTCCTTAAATAATAAAACCTCATCGAGGTATCAGTTTTACAAATCAAATTCCATGTATAACAGCGCTTATAGTTCAGTAATAGAGCTTTAGATTGTCTCTACAATCACT
Organism: Legionella sp.; assembly: GCA_051657005.1. Classification (GTDB taxonomy): domain Bacteria; phylum Pseudomonadota; class Gammaproteobacteria; order Legionellales; family Legionellaceae; genus Legionella. The sequence goes on from JBOFJV010000276.1 coordinate 269, forward strand.
TTAGCAAGTAGCCCATTTGCTTGCAAACGGGTAAACCAACCTAAAATTTCTGAACAAAATAATAGATTATTTGCAGACTAATAAAAAATACTTGGGACAAAATGGACAAGTGGATCACCAGCGTCATGACTGGGCCACTGCCGTCCCCACTTCAAATTACCTATGTGGACATAGGGGACATTTTTAGATTTGATTGTTCGCATCAATGATCATGACACAAAGCTTTTTCTTTCTGTTTGTTATAGATACTTTGTATCTTTTGATAAATCTCTGGGGGTTGGTTTTGGACTTGATTGGCAAAGTTCTTATTAGTTAATAATTGCTGTGACATAGTTGTAATTTGTTTATCAGCTGTTTCAGCAAAGTAACCAGTCATTCGCTGTCGCTTCTTGATAAGGATTTCAAGATCACCAATTTGAGCATGAATACACCATTTAAGACAATTTAAAATTTGAATGAAAACACTATCCGCTCTATATTCCCGATCGGTAACATTTCTATTTAATATGTGAAAAACATCAATTTATTACCGATCGGGAACATTTTCTGTAATTTTCTTCAAATAGGGTATAAAATTACCGTACGGGAACATTAGAAGAAAAATGATGATTCAATCTCCAGAAGATATAGGATGTTATATTCGCAAAGTTCGTAAAGAACTTAATGTTACCCAAAAAGATTTGGCTTTAACTGCCGGAACTGGATTACGTTTTATTATTGATTTGGAAAATGGAAAGCCAACTTGCCAAATTGGAAAAACACTGCAAGTACTACAAGTACTAGGGATTCAACTGAACTTATCTCATACTGAGTTTGAAAATGAAAAACCATAACTTGGATGTCTATCTTAACCAAATACTAGCAGGTCAATTAAGTATTGATGCGCATGGTGACATGTCTTTTGTCTATGATGATAGCTACCTTGAAAACAAGAATAATCTCCCTTTGTCACACTCACTTCCCGTTAAAAAAACTCTTTATTCAATGCAGCAATGCCGTCCGTTTTTTAGTGGTCTTTTACCTGAAGCCCATATGCGTACTGCTATTGCTCGTCAATTGGGTATCAGTGAAAAAAATGATTTTGCGTTATTAGCCGCTATTGGTGGTGAATGTGCTGGAGCTGTGATGATATTGCCTCAAAATACCTCCATAGTTCAGCTAAGGCCAGACTATAAAATTATTCAAAAAAATGACATATTAGAAATACTGCAAACCATGCACCAAAGACCTATGATAGTCGGTGAGGATGGAATCCGTTTATCCCTTGCTGGAGCTCAGGATAAACTCCCAGTTGCTATTATTGAAGGAAATCTCGCAATACCAATGAATGGTGCACCCAGTACTCACATTTTAAAACCAATTAATCGAGACTTTCCCACCCTAATTGGAAACGAGAGTTTCTGTCTTAATCTGGCGCAAAAAATTGGATTAAATGCTGTGGATGCAGCGATACATTATGTTGATGATACTCCTTATCTGTTGGTTAAACGCTATGATCGGATTGAGACAGAGCAAGGAATCCAACGCCTTCATCAAGAAGATTTTTCTCAAGCAATGGGTATAAGCCCTGAGATGAAATATCAGCGAGAAGGTGGCCCTCAAATTAGTAAGTGCTTTGGTTTGATAAGAGAGATATCAAGTCTACCTGTCTTGGATATTAAAGAGTTATTACAAGGGATTCTGTTTAATGTGATTATTGGCAACAATGATGCACATAGCAAAAATTTCTCTTTGCTCTATCACGGTTCAAAAACTCGTTTAGCACCTTTCTACGATATGATTTCAACCGTATATTATCCTAATCTTGCTAGTAAAATGGCGATGAAAGTTGGTAGTAAATATGATTTTGATGCCTTATTCCCTCGTCACTTTACACAAATGGCAGAAGAGTCTCTTTTATCTGGTGCCCTGGTACGTAAAGAAGTCTTAAATCTAGTTAGCAAAATTCAAAAAAACATAACGCCTAGTCCCTTTACCAGCATTATTTTGCAACGTGCTGACAAATTATTTCAGAGGTTCAAGAATTATTCTGCGGGATAATATTTATATAATTGTTAGCTATGACAAATATATTCAACTTTACGCCACTGTTTCATACATATGCTCAACCATTATTATTTAAATTCGCAATTTGCGAATTTAAATAATAAATTGGGATCCCAATCGCTAAGCAAACTCAGATTTGCCTGACAACTCTGATTGACGATGCTTTGGATAGGTTTTCACATGCCAGAGTGGCAGCATCAGCAATAATGGGATTAGACAGCAAATAAATAAGGTGAAGAAGAAATTATCCCAACCGTAATTTTTGATAATTGCACCCAAAGGAGCACCAGCCAGAACAGCTCCTAAACAATACGCAAAAAATCCGGCAAAGCCAGTTGCAGTCGCCGCTGCTTTTTTATGTCTTAACTCCGCACACGCCATACCAACCATCATTTGTGGTCCAAAGATAAAAAAACCAAAGAAAAAAAGAAAAAATGAATCAAGGAATGGTGTATATGCCTTGGTCAACGTAAAGAGCAACAAAGTGATAAATACACCTGCAGTAAAGAGAACATTGATTGGGTTGCGTTTTCCTTGAAATAGCTTATCAGAGTGCGCCACGAAAGTGCACGACCGCTAGTAGCTGAAAGTGCTACCTGGAAAGCGCGACCGAGCGCATTTCGTACTTAGCCTTGGGCTGTATGTGGTAACGCGTATGGTTAAGCGTAGGCAAAGGAAGTTG
>JBOFJV010000277.1:0-3708 GCA_051657005.1 Legionella sp.
GAATGTGGCGGTTTAGTAAATCAAATGGAATCACAGAAGGGTTTCATCGTAAAATGAAACTAATTCAGCGAAGAGCTTATGGTTTTAGAAAATTTGAAAATTACAGAGTGCGTGTTAAGGTGCTCTGTGGGGGATTAGATCTGCCCCATTAAATGGGAAAGAGCCCATTTCTTCAGCATCTCCAAACAAAATACGGTCAGTCCCGTTTCGATGGGCGCGGTGCGTTCATGATTGGTTGTGCTGTTGAACCTTATCAAAAACCAATTTCCTTATGCAACAACACCATTATTAAAGGATTTCAATTGTGCTTTGAGGTAGGAGATATAACTTATGCTAATTATTGCAATTATTTATTAATCTACCATTCACTTCATTTAGGAAAAACACTTGCAGAAGTTAAAAAAACACGCACATGACTTTGTCCTGTATGGATCGTGCGAAAGTAACAGCCTTTATTCGTATAGCCCATTTTTATAATTACATGATCCAATGCCTGGAACAACCTGAATCTATAAGTTCGCTTCCAGAACAAGTAGCTCTTTTTGAAAAAAACATAACAAAAGACAAAACTCATGGAGAAATCGCTATTTTTTATAACAATTTGATCACGCTTCATTTTTTGTTGGGCAACATACACGAAGCAGTTAAAACAGGAAAAATACATGAGTGTTACTATGACTACGATAAGAACTTTATTTTACATGGAAAATTTTTCTACGCGCTTGCTTTAGCTCAATATTTACCGCAATTACCACACTCAGAACAACGTTCTTGTTTCATAAAATTTAAAAAGCTGGCTTCTTTCATCCAAAAATGCGCTACCTGGTGCCAGGCTAATTTCAAAGCACATTCTCTATTGCTTACAGCAGAATTGCTTCGTATCAAATCCCCCTCTGAAAATGCCTTGGTGTTTTATGAACAAGCCAGAGCAGTAGCACATGCCTCTGGATTTGGATTGCTTGAAGCAATTGCGGCTGAACGAGCAGGTGCTTATTGTCTGGAAATAAAAATGGATGAAATCGCCAAAATCTATTTACAAAATGCGCATCAATCTTTTTCTGACTGGGTAGCCAATACCAAAGTAAAATTATTAGAACGCACCTACCCCAAAGCAATATGGGAACAAACTTTTCCCATCACTTATACACAACACAACATCATCCCCCATCAAACAAAAGCACATGACATCGATATGCTGGCTATTTTTAAATCAACCCAACTGATCTCAAGCGAAATCCATTTAGATAAATTGCTGCAAAAGTTGCTTGTTATTGTGATAGAAAATGCTGGTGCTCAAAAAAGCATTATCCTGACCATGTTAAATAATAAATGGATTATTGAAGCAGAAGGCAATTTGGAAAATCAAGTTATTCACCTCAATAATCTGATTGAGGTAGAAGCAGAACTAAAATATCATCTTTCTCTATTAAATTATGTGCAGCGCACCCAAGAACCCATTATTTTGAATGATGCAGCGCAATCAGAGCTCACCTTTCAAGATCCCTATGGTCAACGAGAAAATCCACGCTCGCTTTTAATGATGCCTTTATTTTACAAAGGACAATTATGCCGCATGTTGTATTTAGACAATAACAACAACAGCTATGCGTTGACTCCAAGTCACTTGGACAGTTTGCAATTGCTGGCATCGCAAGCAATGACGTCACTGGAAAATGCAAAACTGTACTATCAAGCGACTCACGACCCGTTAACTGGGCTAGCGAATAGAAACCTGTTGTATGAAGCATTTCAACAACTCACTCAAGATAAATCACAACCTCATAAACTCATTGCTTTGTTATTTTTGGATATCGATTATTTCAAAGTCATTAATGATACTTTAGGGCACGATAATGGCGATAAATTAATCATCCATATTGCAAAATCAATCACCTCATGTTTGGGGCAAGACGGAATCGGTGCCAGAATAGGGGGTGATGAGTTTGCTATAATCCTCAGGAATATGACCTCTAAAGAGCAGATCACCGAAGTGGTTAAACGTTTGTTTGAAAAAATTTCCAAACCAATTCTTCTTGGAGTAAATGTCATTCAAATCACTCCAAGCATGAGCATTAGTATTTATCCTAAAGACGGGCATGACATTCAAGAACTACTGAAACTTGCGGATACCGCCCTCTATAAATCCAAAGAGCAAGGTAGAAATCAATTCAATTTTTATTCGAAATCCTTATACTAGATGTGGTTTGCCACGAAATTTTTCTGATAAAGTACTTCTTTGAGTAACGCTCCCCCCTCATAAAATTCTTCCAATTTGCTAGATTCAGTAACCTCAAAACCTAATGCTTCGTAGAATTTTCGAGCCTGAACATTATCTTCAAATACCCACAAGAGTATTTTTCGATACCCTAAATGGGCCAGTTCTGTGATTGCAGCCATACATAATTGCGTTCCTAAACCCTTACGCCAATAGTCTGGATGCAAATAGATAGCACTGATTTCTCCCATTAAGGGGTCTGAGCCAAAATCTCGAAAAGTACAAATGCTCGCGAAACCAATAATTTGCTTATCAATTTCCATTATAAGTACTTTTACATCTTGTCCTATCAGTTCACTCCATTGTTGGGTTCGCTCTTCTATAGATAAGTTCTCCAAGATTGTTTCCGGGATGAAATCACGATACATTTTTTGCCAGGAACAGATATGAATTTGAGCTATAGTTCTCGCATCTTCTAATGCAGCGGTTCTAATATTGGGCGTTAAATTTTTAATCATAAATACAAACCTTAGGACATCAACTTCTTAATGGGACAATCTATTTTTTAAATGTACTATCCATATGCTACATAAGTGATATGCTATGTTAGAATAGAAAAATTGTCACGAAAAAGGACTTAACGATGTTTAAAAACAAACAAAAAAAGCAAATTACTTTAGGTGCTCTTGCTGTATTGCTCTCATCCATAGCTGTAGCCGACACGGTAACTTGTGATGTATTCGCAACAGATGGAACCTCGATAGGGAAAGTTGTTTTTGAAGACAATCCTTATGGTTTGCTGATCACGCCAAACCTGATAAAGATTCCTACCGGTCTTCATGGTTTTCATATCCACGAACATCCCGACTGTGGCGATCATGCGATGAATGCTGGCGGTCATTTGGATCCAGCACATACCAACAAACACCAAGGTCCGTATGGCCAAGGCCATCTGGGTGATTTACCTGTTTTGGCCGTTGATAGTACTGGCACAGCCAACACCACTATTTTAGCCCCTCGTTTGAAAACCAAAGACATTAAAGGACATTCGGTAATGATTCATCAAGGAGGAGATAATTACAGTGATAATCCTCCTTTAGGAGGAGGCGGTACCCGCATTGCTTGTGGGAAAATTCCTTCTGCGACACCTTAGAATCTACTGTAAACGTAGTTTGGAAAATAAGCTTTTGGTGCAGATGGGCCGAGGAAACGCGATGCGCTGTCTTAAGATTTTGAATAGAACCTTCAAGACGGTGCTTTGCAGCATCACACTCACTTCTCCTCATAATCACGCATGACGTGTTTTAGCTGGTAGAGTTAACCATTCACCTGGCCAACCCCCCATTTAGAACCAATCGTGCCCTACTAAGTCAATGGGCTCAAGACAATTTCATTACATACTCATACCTTATCAATCAGAACAATCGGTGTATTATTTTTGCATCTGGTAGTGGATGCTTCTTTACGAATAGGTCGAATTTATTCCAGTCGAA
>JBOFJV010000278.1:0-2306 GCA_051657005.1 Legionella sp.
CTCGTTGATGTTTATTAATGCCTGGGAATTGTTGATTACCATAACGACTACACGCATAACAATATAACTTATACGCTTTAAATACTAATATACTTAGACGATGTCCGATTAACTCATGATGAACTCTGCGTATATACGATGATTTCTTGCGTACGCTCTTACTTTGACAATGAATACAACGTGATAATCGATGATAGCTTACATCTAATATTAATGGTTGATATCCGCTCACTTTTACTATGGAAAATCCAGGTAAATTTATGATAAGATTGTACTTCGGCACTTTAATCTACTTTTGTTAGCCAAATCAAGGACTTAGTCTAGACTAATTTGATTAAAGTGCCCACTTAATTGGTGTAGAGCCGAAAAGCGCCAGGGTTTAATAGAAATGTATGGTTTTATCGAGTTTGAAAGAGAATTCGATAAAATTATAAGTCAATACGATAAAGCACATTTACAAAAATATGGCGCTGTATTGAACGCAGTTAATGGCTATATTATGGAGCAGGTAGACGATGCAGTTTATTCTATAACTTTGGAAACCGCCCATGCACAAGCAGATTACATATTGCAGTCGCTTGATAGAAATCCCGCAAAACAAGAAATTGCGGCAAAAACAGCAGCGAAGGATCAGTATAATAGGGCTAAGAAAAAAGCCATACAGGTGATTAAGGACTCTGAGGAAAAGCAAATTAAAGCGATTAAAAGTAAGCCTGGTTTAACTGTTGAGGAAAGAGACAGTCAAATCATCGTGATTCAGGAACAAAGTGCAGAAAAAGTAAGGCAAATAAGTGAAAAAACAACGATGCCAATTGAATATTATGAGTTGACAAGCAATCAGGATACCCTATCTAAGTTCAATAAATGCCAGACACTTATTTGTTTTGATGATGTAGAAATGATAATGCACTTTATCAAAAAAGATATTTTACAGAGGCCTACACTGGACGAACGTACTTTAGCAATGGAACGCTATATTGGGATTGCAAACCACTTGATTGCCACCGGCAAGCTTGATGCTGCCATGCCCATTATTGGAGCGCTAAACTCACCTGAGATGATGAATCGAAAGACAACGATCAACAGTTTGTCACCCGCGGCTCAAACTTTACTTCAACGTATGAATGAATCAAATTCTTCAGATGTGTTGTATCACTTGATCAAGTCAGGATTAAATCCGCAAAAAATAGCGTATTGCAAAGAAAAACATACCATTTTACCAACTACCAGTATTTGTGTGACACTAGATGCATTAACTAATACTCCTCTTGCTAAAGTGAGTGAACAAGGAGACGTCACTGAAGGAAGACAATACGATGTACTTATCGAAAACTCACATCAAGTAAAAGCAACTAAGTTTCCAAAGAATGAGGGGATTATTCAAATCACCACGCAAATGAGAAAAGATGGAATAGAAGAAAAACAACCGGGCTATGATTTGAGAGGCATGGCAAAACATGGTCCTATCGAGAAAAGCAGCATGGAACGCATAGAGGAGACACGTGCTACTCAACGTAGTCGCAGAAAGAAAGAAGCTGATGTTTTTATTTCGCATGTGGATGAAACATCGGAATCTACAGTGATGTCACGGGTTACCATCATCTTAACTCCTCAATTGAAATCTACTTCAAATTATAAAAATCAGGTTCCTAAAGCTCCAGACAAAGAGAAAAGTGATGATTTAGATTTGGATTCATGTTCCATGATGTAATGTTGTGCGTTGACACAAAAAACACAAAATGTATAATTACTGAACTTTTGACCTTGAATGGTTAATCAATTATTTAATCGTTTTATTTTCAAATCTGCTGAAGTATCAGAAGACAATGCATCAAATCCATCTCTTATCTACGGGGCTACAGCACTTTATTTTACCGAAGACAACAGTACTGAAGAGACCAGCTTACAATTAAAAAACTTTCAAGAAAGTCATTCTTACACTGAGTTTAAGACGCAATATGAAACCCTGTTGCATGCCTTAAATCATTGGTGCCAAAAGCACTCTATACGCATTACTGAGAATGTAGAAGAAAAACGCATTCCCGCGTTTTTCTTATTCCAGAAACGACTTTTGGGCAGTCAAGATTACTACAGTACTCGCAAAGGTGAATTGTTTTATGAAGGTAAAAGAGCACTGGAATAGATCGTGTTATTGCTACAGGATGAAACGGTAATCCCCCCATTTTTAACCGAAGCTAAAAGTAGAGGATTAGGCAACTAGTGCCAATTTCTGCCTTGGAGGAATTCCTCCAATAGCAGTATTTGGACGTTCATTGTTGTACGTCCATAACCATTGTGTCGCATGT
>JBOFJV010000279.1:0-16936 GCA_051657005.1 Legionella sp.
GTTCCGCTGCGCTGCACCCAGGATACAACTACTCTTTAAATTGACGCCATTGCGAACTCATTCACTACAATCAGGTTATGCTATTACTCTTCTACTCTTCTTCAGTTTTTTGAAGCGCTTGAGCTGCTTTTGGCATAAAGTGGATTTTTTGCCATCGTTGCGATCGCGTGGTTCTGTCTTTAACCTGGCCTGCAAGTTGGCCACAGGCGGCATCAATATCATCACCACGTGTTTTTCGAGTGATGGTATTAATCCCATTCGCGATAAGCTTATCTCGAAATGCATCAATTGCTTCTTGAGAGGAGCGTTGATATTGCGTCATCGGAAAAGGATTAAACGGAATTAGGTTCACTTTGGCAGGGACATTACGCAATAGCTTTATTAATTGAGTGGCATGTTCTGGCAGATCATTGACACCTTTAAGCATGACGTATTCAAATGTCACCTTTCTTCTTGGTTCATCTTTAAAATAGGCTTTACATAAGGCCATCAACTGAGCCAAGTGGTACTTCTTATTGATAGGGACCAGTTCATTGCGTAATGCATCATTTGGTGCATGCAATGATACTGCTAAAGCCACAGGGCTTACCTCTCTTAAGCGCTCTAATTCAGGTAAAACACCCGAAGTACTTAACGTGACACGGCGTTTTGACAATCCATACGCAAAATCATCCATCATAAGATTCATTGCTGAAACAACATTATCGAAATTAAGTAAAGGTTCACCCATCCCCATCATCACGACATTAGTTACTCTTTTATCGTGAGCACCTTGTTGCATCGAGAGCTCTCGAGCAGCCAGCCAAACCTGCCCAATAATTTCAGCTGTTGACAGATTACGGTTGAATCCTTGTTTTGCGGTGGAACAAAAGGAACAATTTAATGCGCATCCTACCTGAGATGAAACGCATAAAGTACCGCGATTGGCTTCAGGTATAAATACAGTTTCAATGCAATTACCACACTCCAGATTCAAAAGCCATTTGTGCGTACCATCGCTAGACTTTTGGCAGGCAACGATTTCAGGCAATTGAATGTGTGACAGACTGGAAAGTTTTTCACGAAGTGACTTACTCAGATTGGTCATTTGGGCAAAATCAGTGATACCTACTTGATGAATCCACTGTATTATCTGTTGTGCTCGATAGGTCTGCTCACCCCATTGACTCAATAGTATGCGCATTTGCTGATAAGAATAATCCAGCAGATTTACTTTTTGTACCGTCATTATTGCTCCAAACGTGTAACAACTCACCCAATAGTATCAGCTTAAGAGAATTGTAGTCTGGGTAGAACAAAGCGAAACCAGAGATCTGAGCATTGGATGGAAATATGATCCCTGGTTATGGCTTCACCTTCACCCAGGCTACAATTTACAATTAAATACTATTAAGTTCTTATCGAGCACAAACTTCATGAGGCTCGAAAAAGAAAGTGATTTCACGAGCTGCATTTTCAAGACTGTCTGAACCGTGCACTGCATTCGCATCAATACTGTCAGCAAAATCAGCACGTATTGTACCAGGAGCAGCTTCTTTTGGATTCGTAGCACCCATGATATCTCTATTTTTCATCACCGCGTTTTCACCATGTAATACTTGTATCATGACTGGGCCTGAAATCATAAACTCAACTAAATCCTTAAAGAAATGACGTGCACGATGAATATCATAAAAATTTTCAGCTTGCTCACGTGTAAGATGCATCATTTTTGCAGCAATGACGTTGAGACCTGCATTTTCAAAACGAGTATAAATCTGTCCGATTACTGATTTAGCAACTGCGTCGGGCTTAATAATTGACAAGGTTGATTCTTTTGCCATCATGAACTCCAAGAGGGGTTAGTTTTAAAGTGCTATATTATACACGAAATGTATGGGCTATGGCTAATAAATTCATTTTTATCTCGTTGATAAATGGATGAAACGAAGATCGAATACACAATTTCGTTGTTTCGATTCGTTTCATTCAAGTTCAAAAGCAAGTTTAAAGTGCTCCAATGGTCTTATCAAAATATAAAGGCTCTCTGTTAATCGCATCTTGATCAGGATCAATTTTATAGTCAGGTAATAATTTAAGTAAGTCAATCACTCGAAGAATGGTATCAAAAAATTGATTTCTATAGGAATTAGACAAACGTGTTATTTCCTGTATGTTGTCAGTAAAATCACTTATTTCCGTATCAAAATCATACTCAATTTGGAGTACGTTAGATAAACAATCGTTCATTTCATCCTTGAGGCTGTCAGTCAAATCGCGTTTCAATAGTTCATTCATTTTATCAACAAATGCATAGCGATCATTTTGTGCCAAAGCCTCCCCCACATTACAATGGATTAATGCATGACTTACTGCCTTACGTAAATGACTCTTCAAATCCGAAAAACCTGCTCTTTTAAACATGTATTTAAGTGAAGTAAGCCCTTGTTCCAATTCATCATTGAACGTTTTTGTAATGCGAATCAAGGCCGACTGACTGGAGGCAATGAGGTAATCGTGTTTCCCGTGTATTTTATGAAATTCATCACCCAGTGCTACGAGTTGTTGGCGTTCATTTTCTAAAGCCTCACGTGTTGTAGCTCCTTGTGCATCTGCATCTTTAGCACCCTCTCCTGCCAATAAATAATCGATAAATAATTTCTGCACATACACATGATAATCGTTTGCCTGCTGCAAGATAATTCCATTAAGTACATTTCGTAAAGGAACTTGTAACAAGCGATGATAAAAACTAAAAGGACTTTTAATCGCAACGACTAAATCCGATTGAGAGAGTTTGATATTATACCGCCCTAAGATACGTTCCGATGTGATTACGCCATAAGTTGAAAACCATTGATTTAATTCTTTATCAGCTTCTTCCCCGTTCATTTTCCATCCAATTCAATTTATACAAAGTATATGGTATAAGACTAATTACTTTGTTAAGTATAGTGTATTCTGCAGATGTTAAAACGATTAGATACTGATTTACAATTGTTATATGATTTTCTTCAAGTAAAAACCCCACAAGCATGGTTAGAATATGCGGCCACACATATCCCTTTATTGTTTAGTTGATCATGCGCATTGCGATCGTAAAGCAGCCGCAACAGCCATTAATTTTATGAGTAAATAGCCTGAGAAAAAAGAATTAGTCGATGTCATGTCGCCTTTGGCGCGTGAAGAGTTACTGCATTTTGAAAAAGTAATTCAACTTATGGAAAAAAAGGGAATCCAATTCACCCCGCTACAACCATCAGGTTATGCAACACAAATGCATCAACAAGTCCCCAGCAGAAATGTAGCGCAACGTTTAAGCGACCAACTCATCATTGGCGCTATTATTGAGGCACGCTCATGTGAACGTTTTCATGAGAGCACACCTTATCTTGAAGATCAGGATTTAGCCAGATTCTATACGACTTTAATCAAATCAGAGGCACGTAATTTTGAGGAATACTTACAATTAGCCAAACTTTATGGTGGGGACATTGAAGAGCGTCTTAATTTATTTTTATCACTGGAAAATGAATTTATTTTAGCTACTGATACGGTATTTCGCTTTCACAGCGGAATACCGCAATAAGAACAAAGATCTAGGGGGTTGTTTGAGACACATAATCGCTCTTATACTCTAAACCAACATTGGTACGTAGAAAATTAGCAAGGCTTGTTGTGTGATCTGCATTTATATCATCAAAGAGTTTAGATGTTAAAGGCTCACCTTCCTTTAAAGGTTTGCCATCAACTATTGGTACTGCCCCGTTCTTGGTAGGACGATGGAAAACATAACTACCTGGATTACCCTGCTGTTCTCTAAAACCATTTTCCAGTAGCCACATTTTGGTCAGGACCTTAAAAGAAGCATTTAACCTTCGGGCATCATCAGCAATGGGCGCACCATCAGGACCCAGAGGATCTTTTAGGTCATTACCTTTAGTATCTTTTAAAGGAGCAATAACAAGCTTACCGTTTTTGTCAAGAGAAACATTATGATGTAATGGATCCAATTCAAGCTCTGGATGCCCCTTTATCTTGTCAAGTAAAAAATCTATTGTTTTATGCCAAACTTTCTCAGCCAGAAAATGTTTCACTGGCAGTGATGCTTTCCCCATCAGTTGCTCACGTGATACTTTTATTGCTGTAAAAAGCATTTTAAACGAAGCAAGTAACTCCAACATCATTGAAGTCCAGTTAACCGTCGTGTTTGTTTTGGGATTAAGTAACCTATCCGCTTCATCTAAAACCTGATCCCAAGTAGTTGTATCTTTACCTGTATGAGGGTCTTTAATTTTATGCCGGTTTTTTAATTCATCTACCACTCCTGCATGAGCAGCTTCTCTTTTAGCATCACGCTCTGCTAAATAACGACTGTCTTCATCAGCCTGTTCGCGTTTACGTTTTTTTGTATTTGCATCTATCTGCTCTTGAGCCGCATCGCTTGTCGTCTTTCTTCTGGCTTCTTCGTCACTTACAGACATGGCCAACCTCCACGAAATTATATATGGATAAAATAGATCCCTTTTGTATTATCATAACACAATAACTGCGGCGTGTCATCCCAGTCACTCAATACATAACGCTTCAATTTTTGTGTGTACTCTTCATAAGTAGTGATACCCGGTTTATGAGTATGCCCATGAATTAATGTACTTACTTTAAAGTATAACATATGTTGAATCACTGAATCAGCAACAACATCCATTTCTTCCGTGGTTTTGCCTTGATTCATTTGACTGTGTTGGCGTACTTGATTAACAAGTCGGTCGCGATAGCTGAATGGCAACTTTAAAAAGAGCGTCGAAAAAAGCTTATTCCGAGTGAACAATCGAAACCGCTGATGGCTTTTATCTTTAGTACAATAACGATCACCGTGAACTAAAAGTACTTTTTCCTGATTTAATTGAATAATTGCTGGTTCTTTTAAAAAGATTAATCCCGCACGGTGAGCAAAAGCCTTTCCTAACAAAAAATCACGATTGCCGTGCATGTAATATACCTGAACTCCCTGTTGTTTTATGGATAATAATTGTTGGGCAATCGCCTCACTCCAGGCATCCATGGCATCATCACCCGCCCATACATGAAAAAAATCACCTAAGATGTATACAGTCTTGACATAACCATTTGCCCATTCAATAAATTGATTAAACCGCTCCTGAATTACCTGATCGTCTGGATGTAAATGCAGATCAGAAATAAAGACAGCTTCTATCATAAAGGCTCAATATGAATGTGCTCATCCAATAAGTAAATTTGACAGGGTCCGTGAAATGGTTCAATGGCATCACTTAATCGATAAAATCCGGCAATCGACACTAATTCTGCTTCAAGTGATTGACAAAAAATTCGCGCTTCTTTATCACCTGACATTCCGGCAAGTGCCCTGCCTCTTAAAGCGCCGTACACATGAATGCATCCATCTGCCAATAATTCTGCGCCATGGCTTACTGAAGAGGCCACTATAAGATCAGCTCCTTTTGCAACCACTTGTTGCCCAGAGCGAACCGGTGTTGTAATTAACCTGGTTGAAGACTTTATGGATTCATGATGGTGATTTTCCATGGGTTGCTCAATAACGGGTTTATCCTGAGTTGAAGAAGCATGCAATACTGCTAACCCTTGGCACTGAGCTAATGCATGATGCAATGAACTTCCACCTTGAATGGCGACTGGAATCAAACCATGCGCGCGAGCAGATTGGAGAAGCCCCTGCAAATCAAATTCCAACTGCTGCACTGAAGACAAATCAAAAACAACTGGAGTATGTTCAAATAATTTCGGTGCTTTAGCCACGGTGTCAGCGAGTTGCTGAGCAAAATCGTTCAGATCCGTATTTAATACATGCAATACCGTAAAGGTATAAAGACGACCTTTTAATTTAAATGCTTGAGTTTGTGTTGTATTTTCACCCATGAGTATGATATCCATAAGTAATATTTTTGTTTATACTAATACTAACATGCGAAAACCAATAACAGAAGGATATTAAGGTGGATAAACGATGGTTTGAACACTATGAAAAAGGAGTACCTCATGAAATCGATTCAAGTCAATATTCTTCCCTAGTTGCTTTATTTAAAGAATCCTGTTCGCGCTATGCCAAACAACCATCATATTGCAATATGGGGAGTTGCATTAGTTTTGCTGAATTGGATCAATTAAGTCGAAATTTTGCTGCATATCTTCAGCAACTTAACTTGGAAAAAGGTGCTCGCGTAGCAATTATGCTTCCTAATTTAATCCAGTATCCTGTGGCATTATTTGGAATTTTACGTGCAGGTTTTGTGGTTGTGAATACTAACCCACTCTACACAACAGACGAACTTGTGCACCAATTAAACGACTCCGGTGCTGAAGCAATTGTTGTACTGGCTAATTTTGCAAAAACGATTGAGAAGGGCTTAAGCTCTATTCCTAGCCTCAAACATATTATTGTCACTGAACTTGGTGAGTTATTTCCTACAATAAAGCGAATTATTGTCAATTCAGTTGTTAAATACATAAAAAAATTGGTTCCTGCTTATCACATTCCTCATGCAGTTGCCTTTCACTATGCCCTGCTTGAAGGCAAACAAGCGCCCCTGCATCATGTAGAACTTAATCATGATGATATTGCATTTTTACAATACACTGGAGGTACAACAGGTGTCGCTAAAGGCGCTATTTTAACTCATGGCAATATGGTTTCTAATGTCTTACAAGCCAATGTGTGGATAAAACCAATCAGTTTGGATGGTGATGAAATCATCATTACCGCGATCCCTCTATACCATGTTTTTTCACTCACAGCGAATTGCCTCACCTACTTAAAAGAAGGTGCAAAAAACATATTAATTACCAATCCTCGTGACGTAGACGGTTTTATTAAAGAGATTAAAGACATTGGCTTTTCAACCATTACAGGGGTTAATACTTTATTTAATAGTTTACTCAATCATCCAAAATTTAAAGAAGTCAATTTTAGTCGACTTAAAGTGTCCCTCGCTGGAGGGATGGCATTACAAAAAAGTGTCGCAGTGAAATGGCTTGAAATAACGAAAAGCCCTATTTTAGAAGCCTATGGATTAACTGAAACAAGCCCTGCTGCCGTTATGAACCCGATGAATCTTACTGAATATAACGGCAGCGTAGGTCTTCCTTTACCATCAACCGATGTAGTCATACTTGATGATGACGAACGCGAAGTCCCTATTGGTACAAGTGGCGAAATATGCATTAAAGGGCCTCAAGTAACTCCTGGATATTGGAAAAGACCTGATGAAACTGCCTTGGTTTTTACTAAAAATGGCTATTTAAAAACGGGTGACATCGGTAAAATGGATGAAGAAGGATTCGTTTATATCGTTGATCGCAAAAAAGACATGCTCATCGTCTCTGGTTTTAACGTTTATCCCAATGAGATAGAACAAGTGATTGGCATGCATCCTGGAGTATTGGAAGTTGGTGTTGTGGGTATTGCTGATCCAGAATCAGGCGAGCGCGTTAAAGCATGCATTGTAAAAAAAGATCATGATTTAACCAAAGAACAAGTGATTTCCTATTGTCGAGAACATTTAACCGCATACAAAGTTCCTAAAGTAGTTGAATTCTATACGGAACTACCCAAAACAAATGTAGGAAAAATTCTCCGCCGTGCGCTTAAAGACACTCACGAAAGCACATCAAATCTTCAGGATAAGAAATCTGAAGTAGAAGTGTAATGGCATCGTTATTTATAGTAATACATCACTATTAGTAGCCTGGGTGTAGCGCAGCGAAACCATGGTTTTCAGAGTAAGCATTCACGTAATAATGTCTATGACTCATTAAATATTGATATAGGACGATTTATTTTCAAATAAAAAAAAGATATAAGTGATGTGGAGTAAGATATTTTTCCCAGTTATACGTATCTATTTACTTTGAACCAGTTGTTTCATAATTCTCGCAGTCGCACCCCACACCCATTCTTTATTCGCTGTAAACTCACATGTTTTAAATCGTCTTCCACCACGCTCAACATAAAAATCTCGATAATTTTTTGCATCTCGGACTAATGACATAGGTATGGCGATCAAACGCACTACTTCTTCGGCATTTAAATGATAAGGATTAATTGACTCAATATGCGCCAGCCAAGGATGGATAATACTCCCTAAGGATGTTGTTTGTGTTTTTAACTCTTTAATTAATGTCACTCGCTCTGCAGCAACGCCAATCTCTTCATGCAACTCGCGTAATGCAGTAGCATAATAATTGGCATCACCATCCTCCCATGTCCCTCCTGGAAAACAAATTTCACCAGGATGCGCACGTAATTGATCGCTTCGTTGCGTCAAAATTAATGAATCAGAGAGTCGCTCATGAAGAACAATCACTGCTGAATGCCTCAATGCCTTTTCGTTCAACTCATTTGAGTCCATTAATAACAGCTGCTATTTTGATGAAACATTCACGATATTCATCTTCACAGTTTGAGTCAATAACAATTCCTCCACCAGCAGCTAAATGCAACCGATTTTCTTTTGCAGTAACGGTACGAATCGCTATATTCGTATCAAAACGCCCATGTCGTGAAAAATACCCAATGGCGCCACAATAGACACCGCGAGAGTAAGTTTCCAGTTCATTAATAATCCGCATGGCTTCAATTTTTGGCGCCCCAGTAATTGATCCCCCTGGAAAACAAGACAAAAATGCCTCAAATGGTTGAACTGCAGGTAAACACCGCGCTTCTATTGTACTTACCAAATGATGAACTGAATTATAGCTTTGAACTTCACACAGGTCGGTCACATGTACCGAACCTGCTTGAGCAATTTTACCTAAGTCATTTCTCAATAGGTCAACGATCATCACATTTTCAGCTCTATTTTTTTCACACGCAGCTAATTTTAATTTTAATTGTTCATCTTCTATAGGATTATTAGAGCGTCCTATTGTCCCTTTAATTGGCGAAGTAGTTAATTTACCTTGATCATGAAATAAAAAACGTTCTGGTGAAAAACTTAAAATATCGGCTGACGCAGTGCGCAGAAAAGCAGCGAAGGGAACAGGGTTTTTTGGACTTACTTTTTTATAGAAGTCCCAGCTATCCCCTTCATATTCTGCATGAAATGGTTGCGTGAAATTGACTTGATAGCTTCGCCCCTCTTTTAAAGAACGATAAATGGAAGAAAACGCCTGGATGTAATCGCCTTCAGAAATTAAAGGATTAAAATTACCTTTAACCGTAGCTGCAGCTGCATCCGAATTGATTTCTTTACTTTCCCATAATTCGAATACGTCACGCACTATTTGAGGTGTCATCTGCTGTGTGTTTGCAGCAAATAAAGTCACTTTTTTTAGCTGATGATCTGCAATAACTGCCCAATCATAGAAACCAAGATCCAGTAAAGGCATGTTCTGTAATGTCGGTTGCGGCTGAGTCTCTATTCCTAATAATTTTGCACCAAGATCGTAAGAAATATAACCTAATGCACCACCTTGAAAAGGAAGATCAATGACAGAGTGTTTTGGCGCTAGAAGCGATTTGATTTTTTTCAACACATGCGTGATGTCTAAAGCATTATGATCAATTTGCACCACATCATAAGGGCAGGCGCTTACAATATCATAGCGACCACGAAGATGATCGCTACTTTCAAGAAGGACAAATCCAGGCAAATGACTTAGCTGTTGATAATGATCTCGTAATGATTGGCAATAATCAAGTGACATTAAAACAAATTGATTCAAAATATTCCTCTTACGTAATAAATTTTTTATTAATTTTAACCATTTCTGGTACTTCGTATCATGCAGTAACACAAGAGCATCAAGAAACAGTTGTTCTGGCTAATCTACTTATCTGTTTTCTTCGATTAAATCCACACTAATTTTCTGGTTTTAAAATTAATTTGTGAGTATGCTATGCAAACGTTTTATTGACAAGGAGCCTTATATGGCAACGGTTGTTCAATTTGATATTACATATACTCAATTTTTGAATGAACAAGGTAAATTGGTAGACCAACTACCTACTTTTGCCAAGGATCATTCTGCATTAAAAGAACTGTATAAAATCATGGTCCTGACGCGTACTTTTGACAAAAAAGCAATTGCATTGCAAAGAACAGGGAAAATGGGAACTTACGCCCCTATTAATGGGCAAGAAGCCATTTCTGCGGCAATTGGTCATGCCATGCGCCCGGAAGATGTTTTTGTCCCCTATTACCGTGATTATGCAGCACAAATTCAACGCGGCGTTAAAATGTCAGAAATCCTTGCATTCTGGGGGGGGGATGAGCGCGGCAGTCAATTTTCAGGTAACGCTGAAGATCTCCCTATTTGCGTACCAATCGCATCACAATGCTTGCATGCTGCTGGCGTTGCGTTTGCGTTCCAATACAGAAACCAGCCCCGTGTTGCGGTTGTTTGCCTTGGTGAAGGAGGAACGTCTGAAGGTGACTTTTACGAAGCCATCAATGTCGCCGGCACATGGAATTTGCCAGTAGTTTTTGTGGTGAACAACAATCAATGGGCAATTTCAGTACCAAGAGACAAGCAAACGGGAACACAAACCATTGCACAAAAAGCGATTGCTGCCGGTTTTTCAGGAGTTCAGGTCGATGGAAATGATATTTTAGCAACACGACAAATCATTGGCGATGCAATTGAAAAAGCACGCAGTGGTCAAGGCCCTACTTTAGTTGAAGCATTATCTTATCGCTTGTCAGATCACACAACAGCAGATGATGCAACACGTTACCAACCTTGTGACGAAGTCGAAAAGGCAAGACCCAAAGAACCTATCTCTCGATTTAAAGAATTTCTTATGGAACAAAAAATCTGGACTGCTCAAGACGAAGAAAGATTGGCTATCCAGTGCTCTGAAGAAGTTGAAAAAGCAGTCGATGACTATCTGAATATGACACCACAACCTGTGAGTAGTATTTTTGATTACCATTATGCGGAACTACCTGAGTACTTAGTGGAACAACGTGCAATAGCTATGGAGGAAGCAACTCATGCCTGAGATTACGTTAATCGAAGCAGTAACCCAGGCTTTGGCTTATGAGTTAGCTCATGATGAAAATGTCGTGGTTTTTGGTGAAGACGTCGGTAAAAATGGCGGTGTTTTCCGTGCCACAGTAGGATTACAAGAGCGATTTGGAGAAAAACGGGTTTTCGATACGCCACTTGCGGAATCGATGATTGCCGGTTTAGCAATTGGCATGTCAATACAAGGTTTAAAACCCGTGGCTGAATTTCAATTCATGGGCTTTATTTATCCGGCTATGAATCAAATTATTTCTCACGCGGCGCGTATGCGTAACAGGACACGTGGACGACTTCAATGCCCGCTGGTATTTCGTGCTCCTTTTGGTGGTGGAATCAGAGCGCCTGAACATCATTCAGAAAGTACTGAAGCGTTATTTGCGCATATTCCTGGATTACAAGTTGTTATTCCTTCGTCACCAAAACGCGCTTATGGCCTACTTTTAGCAGCCTTGCGTAATCCTGATCCGGTGATTTTTCTCGAACCAAAACGAATTTATCGTTTAGTGAAACAACCTGTAGAAGATAATGGTGAAGCACTTCCCATTGGCAAGTGTTTTACGTTACAACAAGGGGACGATGTCACTCTAGTCAGTTGGGGAGCAAGCCTTCATGAGACGCAACAAGCAGTCAAGCAACTGGCTGCAGAAGGTATTTCATGTGAGCTCATTGATGTAGCAACAATCAAGCCCTTGGACATAGAAACAATTCTTGCATCAGTAGAAAAAACGGGGCGATGCGTTATTGTCCATGAAGGGGCAAAAACATGTGGTGTTGGTGCCGAAATTTCCGCACAGATTATGGAAAATTCGATGGCTGATTTAATGGATCCAGTTCAAAGAGTGACTGGATACGATACGGTAATGCCATACTTCCAACTCGAAAAACAATACATACCTAGTGTTGCACGTATTAAAAACAGTGTTATGAGCATAATGGAGTAATAATGAATATTTTCAATCTACCTGATTTAGGAGAAGGTTTACCTGATGCTGAGATCCATGAGTGGTTTGTCAAGGAAGGAGATACTGTAATTGTAGACCAGCCTCTCGTTTCTATGGAAACAGCAAAAGCCGTAGTTGATGTTCCCTGCCCACAATCTGGAGTTATCAGCAAGCTGTATGGAAAACCAGGTGATGTGATTAAAACCGGCGAACCTTTAGTTGCTTTTGAATCAACCAGCGCTAAAGCGGCAGATAAAGGAACTGTAGTAGGTAATTTGGAAGAAAGCAGCGAGGTTTCCGAAGATACGTTTACTATTGGTGCACAACATGGTACGCGTACCCGCGTAAAAGCAACTCCTGCAGTTAAAATGCTGGCCAAAAAATTAGGCGTGGATTTATCCACCGTGAAAGGCACAGGAGAGTTTGGGGTTATTACTCGTGAAGACATCCAGGCTCAAGCAGATAAAAACTCACAAGTTCCTGTAGGCTTTGAGCCTTTACGTGGTGTGAGACGTGCCATGTTGAACAGTATGGTTCAATCTCATGCTGAGATAGTTACAGTAAGCATTTTTGATGAAGCAGACATTAGCCGTTGGAAACCAGGTACTGATATTACAGTTCGTTTAATCCGTGCAATAATTGATGCGGCCAAGAAAGAACCTGCACTTAATGCATGGTTTGATACCAAACATGGAGCACGTCAGTGTTTTGAGCAAGTACATCTTGGCATTGCAATGGATAATGAGGAAGGTTTGTTTGTACCTGTTATCCATGATGCAGCGAAACTCTCTGATAATGATCTGCGCAGCACGATTAATGATTTTAAAAAGTCAGTAAGCAATCGTGAAATCACTGCTGATAAATTAAAAGGGGCAACCATTACTCTTTCTAATTTTGGTAAGTTTGCAGGTCGATTTGCCAGTCCTATTATAGTTCCACCTATGGTGGCTATATTAGCAGTAGGAAGGCTTTATCAAGGAGCGGTAGTTCAAGATGGCGCGATAGAAGTACATAATATTCTGCCCTTATCTTTAAGCTTTGACCATAGAGCCGTCACCGGTGGTGAAGCTACACGTTTCTTAGGAACCGTTATGGAATCGCTACAAAAAGAATAGCTGTGGAAAAATCCTCTCCCTTATGGGAGAGTACGTTTATAATTATTGTTGTGGTGGTTGTTGCTGCATTTTTTGTTGCATTTTACCTTTCATTTTTTCAACAAGGTTTGCTTTACATTCTTGTAGTTGTGTTGGACTAAAGGTAGAATTTGGTAATCTCTTCTCACCACGAGCTACAGGCATAACGCAGTCTTTAACCATACCTTTACCTTCTTTTTCTCCACCTTTGTAATAGCCATTTTGCATGCAAGATATTGCGATTGCTTTACAAGGACCATGAGCCCAACCGTATAATGTAACTCCCATTAATAATGAGAATACGCCAACTTTTGCAAGTAACTTGTTCATATTAAATTCCTTTTAGTTGCAGATATTAATTATTTTTTTATAGCCATTAAACTATAGCACAAAATTTATATTTTGCTTTATCTATCAAGCGAATGATGCAAAGAATAAATTAATATTAGGCACATTTATCATCGAATAAAAAGAGAGACTGTATCGTTTACGAGGGAGGAATGAATCTTGGTTGAACGGTACAGCATCATCTTTTAGGGAAACCAGGGGATAAGAATAAAGCCTGGGCATCAATTGCAAGAACCAGGCTCTAATACATCAAAAATTAACAAGTAAACGAATTCTCTATTTCTACAACAGGAACATCCTTTTTCTTAGCTGTCTGACTGCCATTACCAAATAACGATTTGCTTTGAACCGGTGGAACTTCTGTCGTAGATAGTGAATTATCTGGATGCCATTCTAACATCAACATGCTACGAGGACCGGCATTGCTAAACTCTTCCGTTTTTTCGCTAATACAATCATCACACCCCATTTTATTTGCTGTGTAACGCAATCCGTCTACTGCATATAATGGTGTATTGAGCAACATTAAGGTACTTAATAAAGCCAAAGAAGAGATTGTCTCTATCGCAAGTCTTGCAGCATCCACAAGGAAAAAAGAAAGATCTACCGCTGCGGCAGCTCCCAGGATAAAAGGAGCAGCTAAAATTTGTAATGGTCTTTGTAAAAACAAAGAAGTATATATATTACCTTCTACTTCGTCCAACGGTTGAGTAATCGCGTTATATAACGTAATTGAAATCAGCTTTAATCGTGATAAGTTAGTAGGAACAGCACTGTCCTTAATTTGTTGTTCGTAAGCGGCTTTGATTTGCGCCATCAATGGCTCTTCCTCAATAAACGCTATTTCACCACGCTCAATTTGTGTCATTTTTGTCTTGAATTCTGTGAAAATCAGTTTTTCAAGTAATTGATCATCACTCATCGCACGGATGTTATCAGCCTCCTCCTCTTTATTTAACCATAAAAATATTTGGGCTTGTGATTCTCTTACCGATTTTAAATATGCTTTTCGATGCTCTTCCATATTAAGATCAGCATAAGTATCTAATTCCTTTTTATATTGATCATTCGTAAATAAGTTTAAAGACCAATTAATAATTCCGTTCGCCAGGGACTTACCTAGAGCAGCAAAAACAATCGCGATCGCACTCATTACTTGAACAACGACAGATAAACTATAAACACTCCAATACAGTGCTTTTGCTAAAAAACGAAAAGGTTGATAGTACCTATCAAGAGATTCCTTCATTGGCTTCCTCACTTCTGCCAGATAATTTAGAAAACCCTGAAGACCTTTTGCAACTTCAGCAGAATTTTTGACATTAAGACGATTTAAAATGTTAAACGGCTCGTCCTTCATTTCCATCTGTCCCAAATAAGAATACAACTCAGGGTGTTCAGGAAACTCTTTGTCAGGATGGAGGTATAGAGATAATGTTTGATACAGCTTTTTCTTATCTTCAGAGGCGACTTTATTATATGCATGATCAATATGCGTTGTGATAATTGTAGTTACTTCTTCCCTGGTTAAAGAAATCTCCCTTTTGGTTTTTACCAAATCATTAGCAATTTTTTGAAGAGTTTCTTTAGCTACTTGCTTTGGATTTTGACTCATAATGCCCTCACCGTGTTAATTAATGCGCTACAAAATGAGCAAATAGTATCATAAAAAACAAATAAAGTGTATTTATTTTAACTTAAGCATAAAGAAAGTGTGCACACTTACAATTATATTTATTTGGTCTGCTTGGAGCTACGCGCTAAGAACCTTTGCCACAAAATAATTCTCCGTCTTACTGACATTTTGCTTTGGTTCGTTGCGCGTATGGATGTACACATCGATTCATTAAAACGCTCATCGCGATCAGGAAGGCTTATAAGGAACAAGCCCAAAACGTTGGTCATATGCTTCTTGAGCTTCACTTGAAAGATCACGTACTTCCGAAAGTACATCTGGTGGTAAATGCTGAAAGAATCCCAACCATTTTCCCGCCGCCCCTTCATGGCGAATTTTTTCTATCATCATATGATTATTCATTTCCACTATTTTAGGATCTAGCTCACTGGCTAATCGATGCTCTGTCAATAACGGTAAGGTTACTTGTGGAATTGCTGTTTGTTTAACTGTTTGAATTTCACGCTTCACGGTATCTTGTTTCAGGATCACTGAATCAGCAAGCTCTGTCTCTGTTAATGCAATTGCATAAGGTCCAACAAAAAAAGAATCGCCATGGATAACATTACTGCCTACTTTCATTGTATAACCAAAAGGTATTTCAAAGCTTGCAAAATCAAAGGCCCCGTCGCCCCTATCTACTCCAAGAATTAAAGCACCACTGCATTTGGGTGATAAAGGAGTAAACACATGTGGAAATGGATGGGTTTCAACAAATAATCCACCACCACCTCGTTGGTTCATTACGTATTCTTCAATATAGGCTGGATCCCATTCATACTCGACAAGAAAGAGCGTTTCCAACTCTTTATGCTCAACCGCATCAAGTGTAAAAGGTTGATCCAGAGGAATTAACTCTGCACCATATTTTTCGAGAAAAGCTTGCGGGACTGACCATGCATTCATTTTAGGGATATCAACAACACTCACATTTTTAGATACTGCAAGAACCCCTAAACTCCCAAAAACACTGGCATCTCTACCACTTTTGGCCTTTTCCTGATCTTTATTCATCCATTTAGCTTTTACAGTCAGTTCTCGTGGCCAAACAATTGGAACTGGTCGTGCTTTAGGTAAATCTCTTTTATTAATTCCTGTTGCTTCGAGCATGTCTACTGTTGAACCAGTATGCAAAATAGCATGCGCTTCTTTTGCCAGCATCAGCGGTTTTATCGGAGCATCCGGGTTTCTTCTATCCACCATAGTCGATTGAAGCGCATGGTAGTGTTTATCAACATATTGTTCCGGAATTTTTGTTGGCATACACAAGGAACAGCGACAAATTGAACTGTGTGCTGGTGCAATCATAGGCTTATCGGTAGATTCTACACCTACACTGTCTTTCAACAACTTGTTCATTTTTTCGTGTGACGAAAACATAATGGTCTCCAATTAATCAACTAATACAACTTTACTACATTATGATTAACAAAATATTAACTCGAGTAGAATATTTAGACTTGGCAATTCCAGCCTGGATAATAATATGTCCGAAACAGGAGATTAGCATAGGAGTCTCTATATCAGGTTTACGAATGTGCCACTTTATTGAGTAATGCTGCCACTCTGCATCCTGCAAATACCGCTTGCTGTTGAACAAGCAGTTGCGCATTGGTTTGATATTTATCACGAGGAACTTCATTAGGATTAAGTTGATACACCGTATTTAAAGCCAATTTATAGGACATTTTTGGGCTCTACACCAATTAAGGTGGCACTTTAATCAAATTAGTCTAGACTAAGTACTTGATTTAGCGAACAAAAGGAGATTAAAGTGCCGAAGTACAATCTTATCCTAAATTTACCTGGATTTTCCATAGTAAAAGTGAGCG
>JBOFJV010000280.1:0-6604 GCA_051657005.1 Legionella sp.
ATGTGGCGGTTTAGTAAATCAAATGGAATCACAGAAGGGTTTCATCGTAAAATGAAACTCATTCAGCGAAGAGCTTATGGTTTTAGAAAATTTGAAAATTACAGAGTGCGTGTTAAGGTGCTCTGTGGGTGATTAGAGCTGTCCCCTTAAATGGGAAAGAGCCAAATATAGATTCGTGAGGATTTCTATGGTTCTGTAGCAAAAATATTTTCAGGTTATGAACTGACTTATTTTGGGCGAGTTTAGGCCGCGAGTCCATAAAATTGTTCGAAAATAGTTTGGTTGGCGTACTGGTTATGCTGTTCTTTCCTGAGCATGTGGTGTAGCTCAATTCCTGCTAAAGTGGCCTCTGCAGAATGAAATGCTTGGTTCTGTCGCAAAAAATTAGTCACCAGAGTAGAATCTATATTTTTGCATGGGATCGGTCAAAGATGCTTAGCTTTAAGTGGCGCCATTTTAAGCAGGATATAATATTAATGCTGGTTAGATGGTACTTGGCCTACTCATTGAGTTACCGTGATGTTGAAGAATTAGCTCTGGAACGTGGTCTAAAAGTCGACCACTCCACTATTAATCGCTGGGTTATGGATTATTCTCCTCATCTTGAAGAAGTATTTCGCAAGCGCCACAAGCGTCCTGTTGGAATTTTATGGCCATGGATGAGACCTATATTAAGGTTAAAGGCTAATGGGTGTATTTATACAGAGCGGTAGACAAAGAAGGTAAAACAGTTGATTTTATGCTTTCAGAGAAAAGGGATGAACATGCTGCACGGGCATTTTTTGAGAAGGCCATTGGTTCTAATGGCTTACCCGATAAGGTAACCATGGATAAAAGTGGCTCTAATAAAGCTGGAATTGATACGATTAATTTGTACTTAGCTCTGCTGTTTATGTTGGTTTGATTATTCGTTCAGCTCACTGTGAGACAAATTAAATACCTCAATAACATCGTGGAACAAGACCATAGTTTTATCAAAAAAATCACTAAACCAATGAAGGGATTTAAAGCATTTCATTCTGCAGAGGCCACTTTAGCAGGAATTGAGCTACACCACATGCTCAGGAAAGAACAGCATAACCAGTACGCCAACCAAACTATTTTCGAACAATTTTATGGACTCGCGGCCTAAACTAGCCCAAAATAAGTCAGTTCATAACCTGAAAATATTTTTGCTACAGAACCACGTGAGGATGCTGAAAAAATCAATAGATATATTATTAAATATTATTTATTTTACCCCAAAAAAAGAAATACGAGAATTTGATGCTAATAGTCCTTTAATCAGACCAAAAATAATTGAAGAGCAAGGTACAAAGGATGATTCATTTTTTCTAAAAGCGCTAATGATTCGTGCTACTAAAACAACTAATGATAAACATTATTATTATCAATTAAATTAATGCGAAGGAATTTAAATGGCTTTAATAACTGCTAAAAAAATTAATGATGTCGAAAAAATAAAAGTTGAAATTAATAAATAAATCTATGCGGAAATTCAGTGGTATTGTAAATGGGCTGGAATCAATGAGATTGATCATTTTTTTGAAGAAGCAGTGACTTTTATCTTTTCTAAAGATAAAGACTGGAAGAAAATAAATTCACGGAAAACTACATCTCAAGTAAATGTAGAGTAGAAAGACACATCAACTTAAAGGGGCATAATGAAAAGAATAATTGCGCTTTTAATTTTAATACCATTTGCAGCAACAGCCGATCACGTGGATCCAGATAATTCTTTAGAAAAATTTGAAAATCTCTGTTCATCAAGTAAAGATCCATTAATTCGCGCAACAAATTGCAAGTTAGCTAAGATGCAAAGAAAGGCGATGACTCTAAGTAAAGCCCAGATCATAAAATAAGAAAACAATGAGTCTTGCCATGCGGATAAGCAAGAGTTCTTAATCAGATAACAGTATGTTTTTCTTACTCTGATGGATTTTTTACTTCTGATTGGCTTAATATAGAACCCTTATCACACATGATTTTTTAATGAAAATTATCGATGAAGTCCTAAAAGGGATTGTCAGCAAAGTAACCTACCATAATCCAGCAACAGGGTGGTCTGTTCTTAGGGTTCATCCACTCAATGCGCCACAACAACAAGAAACAGTGACTATCCACCAAACTAAAGTGTTTGCTGGTGCTACAATGGAGTTTATTGGCGCATGGACTATTGATAAAAAATATGGTTGTCAATTTAAAGCAAATAAGGCAATTGAGAAAAAACCAGCAACAGCCGCTTCCTTGGAAAAATATTTGGGTTCTGGTCTTATCAAGGGAGTTGGCCCAAAAACTGCAAAGAAAATTGTAAAGCACTTTAAGCAGGATACCTTAGACATTTTTGAATCTAATATTCATCGATTAACTGAGGTTCCAGGAATTGCCACCAAAAAACTAAACATGATTGAGGTTGCATGGACGGAGCATAAAGCAATTCGAGATGTCATGATGTTTTTGCAACACCATGGAATTAGTACTCTTTTTGCAGTCAAAATCTATAAAAAATACCATGATGAAGCAATAAAAATTGTCACAGAAAACCCCTATCAGCTTGCGAATGATTTTTATGGAATTGGTTTTTTTTCAGCAGATAAAGTCGCATTAAGTCTTGGCGTACCTCCTGATAGCCCGCAACGAATCATTGCAGCAATAAAACATGTTTTAGCTGCCAGTCGAGAGCAAGGGCATTGTTATTTAACCTTGACGCAAATTAATGCAGGAATCATGGAGTTAATTGACATGAACCTGGAGACTCAGCTCATAGAACACCTTACCTTGATGGAGCAAGAACAACAACTTAAAACCCGTGTGATCGCAAAAGAAAATCAAGAATTCATTGCTTATTACTCGAAAACTCTGTTTTATGATGAACAAACAGTGGCTCAAAAAATTAAAGACATGGGTGGTCTAGTTTCCTCCGATTCAGAGCGGATCACCTTGTGGATTAACACCTATTGTCAACGCAAATCAATTTCCTTAAGTGAGGAGCAGCGGGTTGCAGTAAGCCAGATTGTTCAGTGTCGTTTTTCGGTGTTAACAGGAGGGCCTGGTTGCGGAAAAACCACAACCACTTTGGTTCTGGTTAAGCTGCTTGAAGCGATGAAAAAAAATGTTCTTCTTGCAGCCCCAACTGGGCGTGCGACTCAGCGAATGAGCGAGGTTATTGGGCGTGAAGCAAAAACCATTCACCGTCTTCTTGAGTGGAAAGGCGGTGAGTTTATAATGAATGAAGAAAATCAACTGACCGCTGATTTTTTAATAGTTGATGAATGCTCCATGCTGGATGTCAGCTTAAGCGCCTCACTATTAAAAGCAATACCACAACACTGCCAAGTTCTATTTATTGGTGATGCCGACCAGCTACCTCCAGTTGGTGCCGGCAACGTTCTAAAAGATGTGATTGCCTCAGTGGCTATTCCTTGTTTTCGTTTGACCCAAATCTTTCGCCAAGCACAAGCTTCTTCAATCATCAAATACGCCCATGCCATCAACAAATCCCAAATCCCACCCATTAACTCACCATTTCACCAGCCTGAACTGTGGCGTTCTGGGGAAGATTGTCTCTTTATTGACACCGATGAGGCTACCAAAGAACAACTGAGCTTTGTCTCCAGAGTAAAAAATCATTTTCAATGGAAAACTACTGATTTAGATGATACATCACAAGGAACCCCATTTGAATTCAGGGTGGAGGAAAAAATCACTTCTGCCTATGAGCAAGATTTTGAAATCCCCAACAAATTTAAACATGTTGATTTAAGTAAATTACAACACACTGAAAGTGAAGTGCAGGCTTTAAAGCTGTTATTAAAAAAAATTCATCCTTGGTCCTCCTTGCATTATGGCCTAAGTGCGGTTGATGTGGTGGTGCAACTGTATTTAAACTGGATACCTAAATACCATGGGGCTACCACTGAAATTCAAATTTTAACCCCTATGACCAGAGGAACTTTGGGTTCTGCGAACTTAAATAATGTCATTCAAGATAAGGCAAATCCTTATTCTTTAGAGAAAAATCAATTAAAAGTTGGAGAAAGAATCTTTCGCGAAGGAGACCGTGTAATCCATAGGCGTAACAACTATGAGTTAAATGTGTTCAATGGAGACATTGGAACAATCATTCACATCGATAATGAAAACCTGACGTGTCTAGTTTCATTTTTACCCGACAATAGAGAGGTTCATTACCAAAAAGAAGACATTATGGAATTGGATTTAGCTTATGCGATTACCATTCATAAATCACAGGGCAGCGAATTTGCAGCAGTGATTATCCCAGTGCTCACCCAACATTTTAAAATGCTGTACCGAAATTTAATTTATACCGGCTTAACCCGAGCTAAAAAATTAGCGGTGTTTGTGGGTACCAGAAAAGCAATGATTATGGCTATTAAGCAGCAAGATACGAGTTTAAGACAAACTGCATTGGAGTTATTAATTAAAAAAGACCATTTGGTCGTTGAATCCACAGAAAAAGCGACTTAGCTCAATGAACCACTCTCTTCGATTCAAATTCCTCATATCCTCATTGGCGAGATATGCCAAATTTCTAGACATCATGTGTGTCAAGTCATTGGTCAAAATAAAAAGAAAAAATAGTTATGGTCAAGACTGTTTTTTTAATTTCTATTTGTATAAGATAGCAATGTCTAAATTTCATAATTCGATATTTTCTGTGGATATCTTTTTTACTAAGTAATTACTTATCAGTCAGAAAATTATAAAAGACCTTTCTGTATCTGCGTTTTATTCTTTTTAAAGTACCAAAATTTCATTCAAGTTATTCACAATTTCTGTGGATAAGTCTGTTTATAGACTGTCAAACGTGTTGTAGAACTTAGAGGTTAAGCAGATGATTCATCATGCTCCACTGTATTATTTGTCTCCTAACCCAAGAGTAATGAAGTGCTACACTTTAAATAAATTGTTGAGGGCATAATGTGCGGTCGATTTGCTTATGTGGCTTCTAGTGAGGAGTTAAAATCCCAATTTCATCTATCCAATGCAATTGAGATTACTCAAATATTTAATATTGCCCCAGGTTCGCAGGTGATGTGTCTTGTTAAAACCAATGCGGATGAAATCCAAGGCGTGGTTTTGCACTGTGGATTCATTCCCTCCTGGGCAACTGACTGGAAAAGATTTAGAAGCGTTATCAATGCACGTGCCGAAATAATTTTTGAAAAACCAACCTTTCGTCAAGTAATAAAATCCAAACGTTGTTTAATGCCCATGAGTGGGTTTTACGAATGGCATCAAGAAAATGGTAGAAAACAGCCTTATTTTTTCCAAAAAAATAATCATGAATTGCTGGCTGTTGCAGGGCTTTGGGATACCTGGAGGCACGATGAAGAGGTACTACATTCCTACTGCCTGATTACTACCGATGCCAATCCACTGATGCAACCGGTACAACGCCGTATGCCAGTTATTTTAGATGAAGCAGAACAAGAGATTTGGCTAAATAACACCCAATACGTTAAAGAACAATTAGGGGTGTGATAATCATTGGAACGAAAAGGTACTCTAAGCAATAATCATTAGGCCAGCTCTAGCTTCTCATCAACATTGAGTGGTCTCAATTGACCTTCTGCCACAGCTTTAGGCAACATAAATGAAAAGTGTCCTAAGAAATTAATATGCTTCCGTCCTAATGGTGATAATCTTTTTTCATCTTCTTTATTTATTACCTCACCCTGTGTGTGTAAATAATCTACTGCAGCCTGCATGTACACTGTATTCCACAATACAATAGCATTGGTTGCTAACCCTAATGCATTGAGCTGGTCCTCTTGTCCTTCGCGATATTTTTCATGAATTTCACCACGTTTTCCATGATATACGGTGCGTGCTAAACTGTGACGACTTTCACCTTTATTGAGTTGTATCAAAATATGGCGTCGGTACTCTTCACTGTCAATATAATTGAGCAAATATAGCGTCTTAATAATACGACCTAAATTCATTAAAGCTTTGGCCAATCCTGATGGCCTGTTCTTTCTAAACAAGGAACGTATTAAATCTGAAGCACTCACATGACCTAATTTTAAGACAGGTAAACCACTAGTATGACTAGTGAGACTCTCAAGGCTTATCCTTCAGATTTAGTGACGATGATGTCAAAATACAGCTGTGGACTTGACGGTTTCACAGGAGAGTAATTATGACAACATCATTGTATGAGAGTTTAAGTCACTTGAAATATGACTGTAAATACCATGTAGTGTTTGTACCGAAATATCGTAAAAAAGTGTTATATGGCCAAATCAGAAGGTTTCTAGGTCCAGTATTCAGAGATTTAGCAAGTCATTGAGGTTGTAAAATATTGGATGGGCATATGGTTCAAGACCATGTGCATATGCTGATTAGTATACCGCCAAAATATTCAGTTTCCGCAGCTATTGGATACATCAAAGGAAAAAGTGCTATTGCGGTTGCGCGACAATTTGGTGGCAGGAAAAGGAATTTTAACGGCGAGCGCTTCTGGGCTTGTGGCTATGATGTTTCTACCGTGGGTTTTGAGAAATCTAAACTTAGGGAATATATTCAAAATCAGGAGCAGCTCGATAAAACGAGCGGTGCTGATGAGAAAGGTAATTTT
>JBOFJV010000281.1:0-8545 GCA_051657005.1 Legionella sp.
CCCAGGCTACGAGATAGTGTTATTTTCTTTTGAAATGGTTATTTTACGCCTCTGGTGCTGCTTTTTGAAATGGCTCTAATGTCAGGCAGTAAGCATTAATTTCATGAATCAGAGGATCATTATCCAGGCTGAATTGAAACCGGTTGGCATTGTATACTTGATGGATTAAGCATAGATCAGCGAGCGATACTTTATCCCCAAAACAAACCGGTTGGCTTCGATGTATCTTTTGTAGTTTTGCTTCAAATGCATCAAATCCTTCTTTAAGCCAATGATGGTACCATTCTGTGATTTGCGATTCACTGGCTTGAAACTGTTCTTTTAAGCGGTTGAGTACCCTTAAATTATTTAAAGGATGCATGTCACACGCGACGATCAAAGCTAGGGAGCGAACGGTAACTTTATCAAAAGGATGTTCTGGAAGCAAAGGTGGAGTAGGGTAGGTTTCATCCAAGTAACCGATAATGGCAAGTGATTGGCTAAGCACCTGGCCGTTAAATTCGAGACTGGGAACCAAACCTTGATGGTTGATTGCTTGATATTCTGGGCTATGCTGTTCACCGCCGTTATTGACTAAATGAATGCTTATTTTTTCATAGGCACTATTTTTTATGTTTAGTGCGATGCGCACACGGTAAGAAGCTGTGGAGCGGAAGTAGTCATAAAGTTTCGTGGTTTATGCCTGTTCAACGACTTGATCAATGGCACCAAACAGGCTTTTTCCTTGCTTGTCGAGCATTTCAATACGAATTTTGTCCCCAAAGCGCATAAAAGGCGTTTTTGCTTGGCCTTGTTCTAAGATTTCAAGCATCATTTTTTCAGCAATGCATGAAGAGCCTTTGCTGCGATCCAGATTGGAAACCGTACCTGATCCAATAATTGTGCCTGCGCTTAAAACACGGGTTTTTGCAGCATGTTGAATGAGCTGGGGAAATGAAAAGGTCATGTCCACACCAGCATTAGGTTGACCAAATAATTGACCATTCAAATGGCTCATTAAAGGTAAATGCACGCGCGCTCTATCCCAATTCAGTCCTAATTCATCAGGAGTAATGGCGACTGGTGAAAAGCTGCTTGATGGTTTTGATTGAAAAAATCCAAAACCTTTCGCTAATTCGTCATGGATTAAATTACGCAATGATACGTCATTGACCAACATGAGTAACTTGATATGTTGCGTGGCATTTTTGTGATTGATGCCCATAGGAACGTCATCTGTAATGACTGCGATTTCGGCTTCAAAATCGATACCATAAGCTTCATCAGCTGCTAAAATAGGGTCTCTTGGACCAAGAAAGGAATCAGAGCCGCCTTGATACATCAGGTGGTCGGTCCAGAAATTAGCCGGCAATTCTGCCCCCCGCGCTTTGCGAACCAACTCGACATGGTTCACATAGGCACTACCATCAGCCCATTGATGGCTACGCGGTAGTGGTGATGCACACTGTTGGGGATCAAAGGGAATCGTATTGTCCAGGTGGCCTTCGTTAAGCTGTTGATAGATTTTTTGTAAGCTTGCTTCCACTTTATGCCAATGTTCAAGAGCATATTGCAAATTATGGGCAATTTGAGGAACCCGTATTGCAGCAGTCAATTCTTGATTGACCACACATAATTCACCATCGCGTGATGATGTCGATTTTAAACTTGCAAGTTTCATAAGTTCCTCATTAGTGTAGTACTTTATTGTAGCTTGGGTGAAGCAGTTGGCGAGGGGATATTCGTGCCATAAAACACATTATTCCTTAGCCTGATGGTCATACGTTTTGCTACGGCTACAACGTTATTATTCCGTTGATCCATTAGTCAGGACTTTCGTTGGTCCGCCCATGTTGTTTTTAAGCGGATTTTTCTTTCAGTGTACCGCGTTTGATTTGATCTCGCTCAATGGCTTCAAATAGCGCTTGGAAATTACCCTCACCAAATCCATGATTTCCTTGGCGTTGCATGATTTCAAAAAAACAGGGCCAAAGATATTTTCAGTGAAAATTTGCAGTAATAAACCATGTTTTGGATCGGTTTCGCCATCAATCAATATTTTTTCTGCATTTAATTGTGCTACAGGTTCTTGATGCCAGGGCAGGCGGTCGTGTAGCATTTCATAATAAGTATCTGGAACATCAAGAAATTTAACGTCTTGCTCACGTAATGTATGTACCGTGTGGTAAATATTTTCTGTAGTTAATGCGACATGCTGAATGCCTTCTCCATGATACTCATGAAGAAACTCTTCACTTTGCGAGAGATCATCTTTGGATTCATTCAAAGGGATTTTAATTTTTCCACAAGGACTACCAAGAGCACGACTCAGTAAGCCAGTCATTTCCCCTTTGATGTGAAAATAGCGAATTTCCTGGAAGTTAAAAATTGACTCGTAAAAATTAGCCCATTTGTCCATGTTTCCACGAAATACATTATGGGTGAGGTGATCAATAAGTACCAAACCATTTCCTTCAACTTTTTTATTGCTGGTATGTTCCCACTGCGAAGCAAACGGTTGATGTTGATCATCAACAAAATAAATCACACTGCCACCAATGGCCTGGATTGCCGGTAAGCCATGATGTGCGTGTTCACAATCTGCAAAAGCTGTACCACCATGTTGAATCGTGTATTCAAAAGCTGCTTTGGCATCTTTTACTTTAAAGCCCATAGCGCATGCACCAGGCCCGTGAGTTTTCGCAGGATCAGCTGCCTGACAGTTCGGTGCTGCATTGACGATAAATTGAATGTCACCTTGTTGAAACATGGCGATGTCTTGGTGTTTGTGATTTGCTGTGACTTCGAACCCTAGGTCAGTGAATTGTTTATGGAGACGTTTTTTATCGGGTCCTGAAAATTCTAAGAAAGCAAAACCATCTAATCCTCAAGGGTTGTTACTTGTTTGCATTGTGCTACTCCTTTAAAATAATTCAGTACGTCACTGTGTCTCTTTGCATCTCTAAGTGATGGGTTGTGCCAAAAATAATCCATCAGCAATAGGTAACAAACTAACGAATACACGGTGATCGTTTTTTATCAACTCATTGAATTTTTTTATTTCTCGAGTTTGTCCACCTGTTTCATGTTCATCAATGACTTTGCCCTCCCAAAATATATTATCTATGGCGATTAACCCGTGTGGTTGAATCAATTTTAATGCCATTTCGTAATAATTAATGTAGTTCGTTTTGTCTGCATCGATAAAAATGAAATCAAATTTTTTCTCCCAGCCTTCGTTGATTAAGGCATGCAATGTATCAAGAGCGCGACCAAGTCGTAATTCAATTTTATGATCTTGTTGTGCTTCTTTCCAAAATGGATGCGCTTTGCTAGTCCATTCTGAACTGATATCACAGGTAATGAGCTTCCCATCCTCTGGCAGCACCAAAGACATCGCTAAGGCGCTGTAGCCTGTGAATGTTCCTAATTCCAACACGTTTTTTGCACGCAACAAACGTAAAAGCAATTGCATGAATTGTGCTTGTTCCGGAGGAATTTGCATGTTTGCAAGCATCATGGATGAGGTTTCTTTGCGTAAGCCAACCAAAGAATGGTGTTCGCGTAAAGACTGATCCAGCATGTATTCATACAATTCAGGGGTTAGATTAAGATGCTTCATAGTTCACACTATAGGATAATTTTTCTTTTGCTAAGTTATCAGCAATTTCACTTGTAGGTAAATTCTCTTGAGCAGAACGAGTAAAGATTTCAATTAAATGAGTGTAAATTGCATCGATCTGTTCGTTAATTTGTTCTTCTGGAGTATGTAGATATTTCGACGCAGCAAAAATTAATCCACCCGCATTGATCACATAATCTGCGGCAAATAAAATGCCTTTATCATGTAATTTATTCCCATGATAGGTATGTGCGAGCTGATTGTTTGCTGCACCGGCAATAATTGTCGTTTGCAACTGAGGAATGGTGATGTCATTAATAATGGCACCTAAAGCACAGGGAGCAAAAACATCACAAGGAACTTTATGAATTTGATCCGTACTGACTGCTTCCGCGCCTAATTCTTTAACCGCACGTTCTACAGCAGCAGGAGACACGTCAGCAACCGTAAGTTTTGCGCCTAATTCATGTAAATGTTTTGCCAATAAGAACCCTACATGACCAAGACCTTGAATGGCAACATGGACATCTTTCAGATTTTCTTTTCCTAATTTGAACGCAACTGCTGCTTGAATACCACGTAAAATACCTCTGGCAGTAGAGGGTGATGGGTCGCCATCGTATTTGGATAGGCTGGCAACATATGGCGTGTGTTCTGCGATAATATCCATGTCGTTTAATTCTGTTCCGCTATCGAGCGCAGTAATGTATCGGCCATTTAACTCATTCACAAAGCGACCAAATTGATGCATGTATTGAGCACGATCAAATGATCCTTTAGGTTTTATAATGACTGATTTACCGCCTCCCAAAGGCAGATTGACTGATGCTGCTTTGAAACTCATTCCACGAGCAAGACGCATTGCATCTTTAAACGCAGCCTGAGTATTGGGATATTCAATAAAACGACAGCCACCCAAAGCAGGTCCTAGCTTGGTATTGTGTATGGCAATGATTGCTTTCATTCCTGTCTCAGGATCCACTTTAAAGTGTAAATCACCAAATCCATGAGAAAGAGCATAATCCAGGAAATCATCATCGGTCATTATTTGGCTGCTATTTGATATGTTATCCACAGACATCATTTTTGTACTCCAATTCGATTATTTTGCAGAAGTTATATTCCTATTTTTTGATTAAATCAATGGTAGAATTAATAATTTGGTGTCTTGGCGCTTGCTGGTATACACTTATTTGGTTATTCAACAAATTGGAGAGTGTCATGCGCCAGGTCGTAGCCCGTATGCTGACTTTAATGATAGTCACACCTTTTGCTTTTGCTGCGGATGTTTTACCACCACCACAACCGCAGTTAGTTCTTGATAAAATTGATTTTCAGCTTTCAGCAAAACAATGGGTCACTACGCAAACCGCATTATTAGGAGTCAATATTAATGTGACGTTGACCAGCGCTGATTTAGTAAAAGCGCGGGTCGATATTATGGATCGATTAAATAAGATTGCCAAAGGAGATTGGCAATTGACTCAATTTGATCGCTCTCAAGACAGCTCAGGAATGGAAAAGCTTTTTGTGCAAGCACAAGCACGAGTCAATCAGGACGCACTAACCGATATTTATAAAAATGCTAAAGCAGTCAGTTTACCGGGAGCCCAATATGAGGTATCCAGCGTGGATTTTAAGCCAAGCTTTGATGAAACACAGAATGTTTTAATGCAAGTTCGGCAGCGACTTTATCAACAAGTGAATGATGAACTAGCGCGTATTAATAAGGCATATCCCGCACAAAGTTATAGCGTCAGTAACATCACGTTTGTTGAAGGTAATAACCCATCACAGCCCGTACCGCTTCAAGCGAAGATGATGAATACGATGGCAGTTGGGGCTGCAGCAGCATCACCTGCTTTGACTGTGAGTAATGAATTAATTATGACGGCAATTGTTGAAGTGGCTTCGAATCGGAAGAAATGATCGGAGATAAGGCAATAGCTCAATCGTAGCCTGGGTGAAGCGTTGGGGAGACCGGGGTTACTGATTGAATTCCAGCCCCGGGTTTCGCTACGCTTCACCCAGGCTACGATTGAGCTCGACCAGGCGTTGGAGTCAATGTCTGTAGCCTGTGATTTTGCTAATTAGGGGAATGAATTTGTTGGTTGTTGAAAAAATTATTGGGCATCGTGGCGCATCCGCTTATGCTCCTGAAAATACGTTAGTGTCATTTGATAAAGCGTTGGCTCTAGGATGTCGTTTCATTGAATTTGATGTCATGTGCAGTGCTGATGGCGAACCGGTTGTTATTCATGATGACAGCTTAAAAAGAACGACCAATGGTCGTGGGGATGTAGGTTTAGTTGATGCTGATTATTTGCAGTCATTGGATGCGGGCTCCTGGTTTTCCCGACGATTTCAAGGTGAGCGTATTCCTCATTTTAAAGAGGTTTTGAAATGGCTGTCCTTTTCAGGCATTCAAGCTAATGTTGAGATAAAACCCTATCCTGGCGCAGAAGAGCAAACAGCAGTTGCTGTGATGAGCCATATTAATCGTTATTGGCCACAAGACAAAGCATTACCATTGGTTTCGAGTTTTTATTGGGATGCGTTGGTTCTTTGTCGCAGTATTGCCCCTGAAATGCCATTAGGTTTACTTCTCCATGAATGGGATGCGCAATGGTTGCAAAAAGCAAAACAATTGGATTGTTTTTCAATTCATTTTAATCGAAGGGTTTTAACCGAGGAGCGTGCGAAGCAAATTAAAGCGGAAGGATATGTCCTTTGTGCTTATACTGTAAATCGTAAGCGTTTAGCCAATAAGCTCTTTGGCTGGGGAGTTGATGCTGTGTTTAGTGATTATCCTGATTTACTCTCATGAACGGTACGGTATCCTGCGATTTATTTGCCCATTTCTGGCAACTTGTTCTTAAAGTTCGAAGTTGTTTTAGCGGGGTATGTTTCTATAGGAACACAATAAGAATTCGGTATGGGCGTTTCATCCTCTTTATTTTTTTATCCTCTTTATTCGGTATTTTACCTGCACAGTCCCAACGCATTGAATTAGTTTTCTGGCATGGAATGGCAGGACATCTAGGTGATGAGGTGCGATTGCTTGCTGATGATTTTAATCAAAGCCAAAACGAATACTTCGTTAAACCGGTTTATAAAGGAAATTATGTTGAAACATTAACAAGTTTTGCTGCGGCATTCAGAGCGCATCATTCTCCAGCCATAGTGCAAGTATTTGAAGTAGGAACCGCAATGATGCTCTCACCTAAAGGAGTTATCAAACCCGTCGATGAACTGATGCAAGAACAAGGAATGATGTTACCGAAAGCTGATTTTATTCCTTCGGTACGTGAGTTTTACAGTCAACAAGGGCAATTAATGGCTTTGCCTTTTAATCTTTCTGTGGCGACACTTTATTACAATTTGGATATTCTAGCCAAAGTAGGTTACAACGCGAATAATTTTCCTCATACTTGGGCTGAGATGGACGTATTAGCCGAAAAGTTAAATAAAGCTGGTTATGATTGTACTTATACGACTGCTTATCCTGGGTGGGTTCTTTTTGAATCATTTTTAGCCATTCATGGCTTACCTTTAACTCAAGAAACTCCTTTGCGTGCTGTTTATGCAACACCTCAATTAGCAAGCCATTTTGACCGGTTAAAACGGTGGCATTCACTTCACTATTTCCGATATGCAGGAAGAGTAGACGATGCGACTATTTTATTTACCAGTGGTGTTTGTCCTTTATTTAGTCAATCCTCCGGAGCCTATAATAGTTTATCTGCTTTAGTTCCTTTCCGTTTAGGCATTGCCAGTATGCCTTTGGATACCAAAATTAGCAAAGTTCGGCATGCTAATGTCGCAGGCGGGGCTGCATTGTGGGCTGTAGCTGGGCAAACTCAAGAGCAGTATCGAGGCGTCGCACAATTTTTTGCTTTTATTGCGAAACCAGAGATGCAAAAGCGTTGGCATGAACACACGGGATACTTGCCTATTGGCATGCAAGGTATTTATGCCAATATTGTCAAAACAAGTCAGCATCCGACTTTATTGATGGCGCGTGCGGATTTAGTTGGTGCTTTGCAAGAAAAGTCTTTGCATCACTTTGGTCCACAAAATCAAATTCGTACGATTAATGATGAAGTTTTAGAAGCAATGTTTGCCGGTTTTTTGAGTCCGAGTCAGGCATTAAAGGAGTCAGCTGTACGTACGGATCACATACTCTTACGTTTTTCAATAAATACAAAG
The DNA here is from genome assembly GCA_051657005.1 of Legionella sp. GTDB lineage: Bacteria > Pseudomonadota > Gammaproteobacteria > Legionellales > Legionellaceae > Legionella. The sequence continues at coordinate 7,811 of JBOFJV010000281.1, forward strand.
GGACACTAATGATAAGGCAATCGAAAATACTTTGTATTGCAGCTATGGCATTTTTCAGTTTTCTCGTTGCATTCGGTAATATGACTGACAATGTGAATTTTTCTGCGCTAAAACAAGTCTTGATGATGACGGATGTGTTTCCAGATTCTTTAATTACTTATCGTGCTATTACAAATCCAGTGCTGCATCGGGTTGCCTATCTTATTATTATTGGTTTTGAAACGCTTACTGCTTTTCTTTGCGCTTTGGGAGCTTTGAAGTTATTTCGAGTTCGCCATGCTAGTTCCCAGGTTTTTAATCAGGCAAAAAATTGGGCTGTCATCGGTCTTACTCTCGGTTTTTTTACCTGGCAAGTCTTGTTTATGTCTGTGGGTGGGGAATGGTTTGGCATGTGGATGTCAACGTCATTGCGCGGTGCAATCACCAGCTCTTTTCAAATTTTTATTACCTTTTTAGGGATCTTAATCTACTTAGTGATAAAGGATGAATAACGCTATTGCACTCCATGTTGAAAATTACTGCCAAGGGTCTGCGTCAAGAGGGACATCTGGGTACGCTGCTTGTTGTGGATTGAATCCAGGAGAATAGACAAATTCTGGCTCTACACCAATTAAGGGGGCACTTTAATCAAATTAGTCTAGACTAAGTCCTTGATTTAGCGAACAAAAGGAGATTAAAGTGCCGAAGTACAATCTTATCCTAAATTTACCTTGATTTTCCATAGTAAAAGTGAGC
>JBOFJV010000282.1:0-2566 GCA_051657005.1 Legionella sp.
GTCATATTTCGAGTGACTTAAACTCTCATACGATGATGTTGTCATAATTACTCTCCTGTGAAACCGTCAAGTCCACAGCTGTATTTTGACATCATCGTCACTAAATCTTAAGGCTAAGACTTGAGAGTCTCACTAGTCATACTAGTGGTTTACCTGTCTTAAAATTAAAGAAACCAACTTTGCCGTACTTGCAGGACAAGCTCAAGAACTCAATGCATTGATGAATTCGATGCATCATTGGATCACTGTGCAACATGAGCTTAAAGGCTTGGAACAACCTAAAGCACACGAAAAATTAAAGTCATTACCACCAGCACCTCCCCCCCGACACTCAGAATCCAGTGATCACCAATTGCCTATCGATTCAGAAAACGAATCGACTTTATGTCATTACTCCACTCATTATTCTTTTTATCTGGAACCGATGAATCAATATCCCAATCTTCCTCAACCGCTCACACTGCCCCCTTCTCCCCCCAATCAAATTGCCCCATTTAGAATGCAACCTCAGGAGTCATCCGCAAACGCCTTATATACCTGATTATTTATTTTAATTCCTATTGGTTTACTTGCTTTTTATTTTCTCTATAAATCTCAAAAAAATACAGCAAAGCGCGAAGAAACTTTAGGTACTAAAGAGGAATATGAGCAATTAAAAACTCAATTTGATGATTTAATTGTCGACATGCTAAAAAACAAAAAAGAGGATGATGAAGAGGAACACGAGGTCGAGAAAAGTCTTGAGCATTTTATGGAAACCTACAACCTGTTAAATGCACGAGCAAAAAAGGCCGTTATGAAGTAGGAAAATTAAAAGAGCTTTATGAGGACATGGAATACTTTTATACAGAATACCATGAAGATTCAGCTGTTTTAATTTATTAATGTGTACTTCTTTACATGAATAACATTGAATAAAATCAGGGTCATTTACAGGGCCATATTATTCCTCTTTTGCATACGTGATAAAATGGGACAATAAAATCGATCGGACTGGAAGATCTGTGACTGCGTTTAAAAATAATTTCAACTTATTATTAAAATTGGCTTTTCCACTAATACTGACAGGATTACTGCAATCTTCAGTTTATTGTTTTTAACGATCTTCCTTGCTCATGTCAGTAAAAATGCATTAGCAGCAGGCTCTTTAGTTGCCTGGTTGTTTGGTACATTTAACATCATTATCATTGGTATTTTAAATGCAATTAATGTTTTAATAGCCCATCGACATGGTGCTCGAGATGCACACGGGATCGCGCTGGTTTTTCGCGATGGATTTTGGTGAGCCTGCATGCTCGCTATTCCCACTTTTTGTTTATTTTGGAATATTGCACCTCTTCTCACCTATCTTGGACAAAGCAGTGAGTTAATCTAACTGACCACAGCTTATTTGCATGCATTAACCTGGGGATTACTCGCTCATTTTATTACGGTGGTCATCATAGAATTTGTCATTGGTCTGGGTAAAACACGAATTGCATTACTGTTTACTGCGTTGAATGTTTCATTAAATATCGGATTTAGTTATGCCATGATTTTTGGTAAATGGGGGTTGCCAGTTTTGGGCGTAGCCGGTGCAGGTTAGGGAACCACTATAGGTTTTTGGATTACCGTATCCTTTTTTTCTCTTTATATTTTCACTAATAAAAACTACAAGCAGTATAACCATCTCCTCTTTAGGTACCTCAAACCATTTTGCGTGATGGAGCTACTCAGAATTGGTATACCTTTAGGGATAATGTATTGCATTGAAATCGGTTTTTTCTTTGTGATGATTTTGATTATAGGGTCACTGGGAAGCTCATTGCTGGCAGCCAATCAAATTGTCTTACAATATTTGTGTATTTTAATGTCCGTTATTTTTTCTATAGCTCAAGCAATCACGGTACGCATGGGACATCTATTAGGCAAAGGTGAGGTACACACCGCACGAAATGCAGGATATGTGGGCCTTGTGGTCTCTGTAATTTTTATGGTCGTTGTTGCGCTGGTTTATTGGTTTTTTCCTCAACACCTCATCGCGATTGATTTTGATCCGCACTCGCCAAACAATAAGGAAGTGGTGTATTTTGCAATTCAATTGCTGGCAGTTAGCGCCGTATTTCAAATTTTAGAATCTGCTCGTATTGCTCTATTTGGTGCATTACGTGCTCTAAAAGACACACGTTATACTCTATTCGTTTCAGTTATTCGTTTTTGGGGAATCGCTTTACCTGTAGGTTACGTGCTCGCAACCCAACTCCATTTCGGTGGCGCTGGACTTTGGTAGGGTATTTCTTTGGGTGCTGCAGTGAGTACCCTCTTGCTCTATTGTCGTTTTAATTCTAAAATGCGTGATTATCGACCTAATATTGGGTAGTATGATGAAAAAACGGCTCTTTCCCATTTAAGGGGGCAGCTCTAATCACCCACAGAGCACCTTAACACGCACTCTGTAATTTTCAAATTTTCTAAAACCATAAGCTCTTCGCTGAATTAGTTTCATTTTACGATGGAAACCCTTCTGTGATTCCATTTGATTTACTAAACCGCCACATTCTGGCGACTTCATCTTTCCAAGCTCCCA
>JBOFJV010000283.1:0-2894 GCA_051657005.1 Legionella sp.
TCCCGCTTGCTGGAATATGGAAAACATTCTGTGCCAAATTGAGAGGCCATGTGCAGTATTATGGTGTAAGTTTCAATTTCAAAATGGTGTCAAAAGTTCTGTACGAAGCCAAGAGGATAATATTTAAATGGCTCAATAGGCGGAGTCAACGCAAGTCGTTCGACTGGAATAAATTCGACCTATTCGTAAAGAAGCATCCACTACCATATGCAAAAATAATGCACCTATTGTTCTGATTGATAAGGTATGAGTATGTAATGAAATTGTCTTGAGCCCATTGCCTTAGTAGGGCACGATGGGTTCTAAATGGGGGGTTGGCCAGGTGACTGGTTAACTCTACCAGCTATTTCTACTTTTTCCAACTTTGGTCATTGTCAGAGGCGGCTAAAAGAGTTACAATTGGCAGTTTTTTAAACCTTGCCTTACTGGCGTTAAACGCTCAGAAGGCTTTTATCCACGAGGAGAAAACCATGAGACATTATGAAATTATGTTTCTTGTGCACCCTGATCAAAGCGAACAAGTACCAGCAATGGTTGAGCGCTATGAAGGGATTATTAGTAAGCACAGCGGCGTAATACACCGTAAAGAAGATTTAGGTCGTCGTCAACTTGCTTATCCTATTAGTGATGTGCATAAAGCGCATTATATCCTGATGAATATTGAATGTAGCTTTGACGCTCTGGAAGAAATTAAAAATGCATTCAAATTTAATGATGCAATTATCAGAAACTTAATCACTCGTCAAAAACAAGCGATTACAACGGAATCTGTTTTGATGAAGAAAGAAAAAGAAACCAGATAGGCTTAAGAGGAGTCATTTATGTCAGCTTATTTTCGTAGAAAAAAAATGTGTCGTTTCAGTGCAGAAGGCGGCAATGAAATTGATTATAAAGATATCAATTTATTAAAAAATTATATTTCAGAAACAGGAAAGATTGTACCTAGCCGTATTACTGGTACACAAACACGCTTTCAAAGACAATTAGCAAGAGCAATTATGCAATCAAGATTTATTGGCTTGTTGCCTTATTGCGATAGCCATAAGTAATAAATAATAGTAATGATGCGCGCAGGCAATTTTATAATACGACAATGTAAGGCAATACTTGAAAGCAAGCAGCAAGCAATTATTTATGCTGTGATTTTTTCAGTGCTGCCGTTTGCCTCTTGGCTTTCAGTTGCGTTAGTCTGTTTAGTAACATTAAGAAAGGGTGCAAAATCAGGCTTTGATGTTCTATTGCCTGCGTTAGTGATTCATACTTTTCCACTGATGATGTTGATACCAATGTCCAGTGCTGTAATTAATGCTCTTATTGCGTATATTCCTTGTTATTTTGCCGCGCTCAGTTTGCGTGGTACAGAAAAATGGCAAATCGTATTTGGAGTATTTTTTACACAAGCCTTATTGGTGAGTTTGCTTATTCAGGTTTTAGCTCCAGGTTTTATTGTTGAGCAGTTTAATCAATTTAAAACGCTCTTAATACAATATCAGGAATTAATTGAAGCGGGCTTTGACGGCGTAAGTTCATTGTTTTGGGCGCAGTTATTTTTTGGCATCCAAATATTAAGTGTCATTGTTTCTGCAATGATTTCTTTAATGTTTGCACGCTCAATGCAGTCCAAATTGTTTTTACCTGGCGGCTTTAGAAATGAATTAATGGCATTTCGCGGTGGCAGACTATCATGTTTAATTTTTTTAGGAGTTTGCTTAGCATCTTATTATGAAATTCCTTTAGCAATTAATTTACTTCCAATGGTGATTTGCTATTTTTTAGCTTCTGGATTTTGTTTGGCTTATTTTATCTTTGCGAGTAAAAACCAAGTTAAGATATTTGTTTTATTCATATTGTTAATGTTATTGAAGCCAACTTTAGTATTAAGTATTTTCATTGTCTTTGGTTTATTAGATAGTTTAGTTAATTTTAGAGCTCTTCTCCCATCAAAGGCGAGAGAGTCAATTTAAGGGGTTATTAAGATGGAAGTTATCTTATTAGAAAAAGTGAGAAATTTAGGTACTCTGGGTGATCGAGTTGCTGTTAAGGCAGGTTATGGGCGTAATTTTTTGATACCACAAAATAAAGCTGTTTTCGCGACACCTAAAAATATTGAAATGTTTGAACAACGCCGTTCTGAACTTGAAAAGAAAGAACAACAATCTTTAGCTACTGCTGAACAACGTGCTGCCAAGTTAAATGATACGACTTTAGTTATTAGCGCTATGGCCAGTGACGAAGGTAAATTATACGGTTCTGTGGGCGTTAACGAAATTAAAGATGCTTTGATTGAAAATAGCATTGAAGTAAGCAAACGCGAAATCGTGATGCCAGAAGGTGCGTTGCATTCGATTGGTAATTTTGTCGTTGAAGTCCATGTTCACAGCGACGTCATTGCTAATTTGCATCTTGAGATTATTCCAGCTAAGTAAGTGTTTTCGTTTCTGATCTAATTTAAACCTGAGCTTGTTCAGGTTTTTTTTAGATAGCATAAAAGGTAACTGTTCCCCCAATGTCGTCAACTCAAAGAAAAAATGGCACTGACTCGTAGCCTGGGCGCTGCGCAGCGGAACCATGGGTTATTGATGTGACTCAGAACCAAGGGTTTCGCTACGCTGCGCCCCATAGCCGTCAGGCTAAGAAAGGATGAAGTAAAGTAACTTATTGAATTAGAAAGAAAAGAAACAGCTTATCGTTTAAAATTTTTTAGTTAGTAGACTCATTAGGAGTAGGTTGGGCCTTGGCCCATAGCCGTCAGGTTAAGAAACAAAAGCAATAAAAAGTAGGTTGGGTATTGATGTGTCGGTACTTATTTTTAGTAGTATATGATAGGTGCATTATGCCGTCGTTGCGAGCCATAGTCGAAGCAATCCAGCGTCCTTTTGTGCTTCAGATGCACT
>JBOFJV010000284.1:0-6675 GCA_051657005.1 Legionella sp.
TAATTTGGCTTGATATCGATAACAGGTTTCACTGATGCGAAACAGTTCACATGACAATCGTATAGAAATATCCTTATGTGTCACCGCATTTTTCGCCAACTCTCTTCGGCGCGACGGTGTTACCACTTTTTTCAATAGCCTATTTGAGTATTTCTGCTTTAAGTCGCTCTTCTGCATACATCTTTTTAAGACGGCTATTTTCCGCCTCAAGCTCTTTTAAGCGCTACATCATCGAGGCATCCATGCCTCCAAATTTGGCTCGCCATTTATAAAATGTTGCTGCACTAATGACATGTTCGCGGCAAAGTTCTGAAACAGGGATACTTCCTTCGTCCTGTTTTAAAATCGATAGGATTTGGCTGTCTGTAAATTTTGATCTTTTCATGAAGAATCTTCTTCGTTATAGGTTCCGAGAAAATTCTACTTTTGACATCAGTTATTTTGCGGGGGGATTCCCATGATGCTTTAAAAAAGTACAAAATACTACTTTTGATAGAAAACTAGGTATTGCTTTTTATAATATTGCAAAAGCATTAGAAATGGTCTTTTGGGATACAGTAGCGAATACTTTTTTGTTTGCTTTGACGGTAACCACTCCTTCTGCCTTAGTAGGAATCGGTCTGTTTATTGTGTCGTTTTCTTTAGTAGTTAAATCCTATACAAAAATGGTGGAATGTGCTGATGAATTTAAATCATTTGAGCGATTGAATGAGGAAGATACGCGCGAAAAAAGCTTAATTTCATTTTTTAAACCTGCAGAATCACTACCTGAGAGGAAAGTGGATATACAGGAAACGATCATCGATATGCCATTATGTTGTTAGACGTGTGAGCTGCTAATGGCGGCAATTTAAAAGATCATTGTAGCCTAGGTGCAGCGCAGCGGAACCAGGGTTTATTGATTTGACTCAGAACCCAGGGTTCCGCTACGCTGCACCCAGGCTAAGAAGCTACGAAGCTACGAGACTTCATCCAGTCCAAGTTCCATAGTTTAATTTTATTAAAAACATCTGCTATTCAAAAAAACCTATGATAAAATAGTCAATTTCGCCTGAACCCATAATAAAATCTCTATGCTGGAAAGTGATCGACTCGTAAGTACCAAAAATACTATCTCAGAAGAAGCAATCGATCGTGCGATTAGACCATTAAGTCTTAGCGAGTATATTGGCCAAGAGGCGGTCAGTATGCAGATGCAAATTTTTATCGATGCCGCTAAGCAACGAAATGATGCTCTGGATCATGTATTGATTTTTGGTCCTCCAGGTCTAGGTAAAACCACATTAGCTAATATTATTGCGCATGAGATGGGCGTCAATCTGCGTCAAACTTCTGGTCCAGTAATTGAGCGGGCAGGAGATATTGCTGCAATATTAACAAATCTCCAGGAAAACGACGTTTTATTTATCGATGAAATTCATAGACTTAGTCCTGTGATTGAGGAAATACTTTATCCTGCAATGGAAGACTATAAACTAGATATTATGATAGGTGAGGGGCCTGCAGCACGTTCGATAAAGTTGGAGCTGCCTCCTTTTACCTTGATTGGCGCAACAACACGTGCAGGATTACTTACTTCTCCTTTAAGAGATCGCTTTGGTATTGTACAGCGCCTGGAGTATTATTCAGTTGATTCATTAACACAAATTGTTTCTCGTTCAGCTCAACTCCTTAATGTTAAAACGAAACCTGAAGGAGCAAAAGAGATTGCTTTACGCTCAAGAGGTACGCCACGTATTGCGAATCGTTTGCTGCGCCGAGTTAGAGATTATGCTGAGGTAAAAGGTGGTGGTGTGATCAGTATTGATATTGCACAAAAGGCATTGGAAATGTTAGATGTTGACAAGTATGGATTTGATCTTATGGATAGGAAATTATTGATGGCAATAATTGAACAGTTTAGTGGGGGCCCTGTAGGTGTTGATAGCCTCGCTGCTGCGATTGGTGAAGAAAAAGGCACAATTGAGGATGTTTTGGAGCCATTTTTAATACAACAAGGATTCCTTATGCGCACGCCAAGAGGTAGAATAGCGACCGCGCGAGCGTATCAGCACTTTGGTTTAAACACAGTGGAGTAGGACGAATCATGGATGCAGTAACCACACACGAAGATACCTTTCGGGTTTATGCTGAAGAAGTTGACTTTATGGGAATCGTTTATCATGCGAATTATCTGAGCATTTTTGAACGAGCCCGAACTGAACTGCTTAGGCAAAATAATTTGATTCTTTCTGATTTAATGAAAGAGGATGTGCTTTTTGCTATACATGATGTACACGTTCGTTATAAAGCGCCGGCAAGACTGGATGATTTGTTGACAATTAAAACGAGTGTTAAGCAAATGGGGTCTTGTAGTTTTATTTTTGATCAATTAATGCATAACCAGCATGAGAAAATAATTTGTGAAGCGAAGATTCAGGTAGTGTGTGTGAATAGTAATTTAAGACCAAGACGATTTCCACGTTAATAATCCTCTATTCAGTAAGAGGTAGAGCAAAAGAAAAATTTTGGTACTGGAGAGAAGAGAGATGAGTAATCAAGCAAATGTATTAATGTATTTTATGCAAGCAGGTTTAGTCGTTAAATCGGTGATGATATTACTGACTGCAGCATCCATTACTTCCTGGACATTAATATTTCAGAGAGCCTGGTTTTTTAACCGTAAAAAGCAATTAACCGATGCATTCAATCGACGATTTTGGGATAGTGGTGACTTAAGCAGATTGTATGCGGATGTTGACAGTAACTCTGAAGAACGACATGGGATGGCAGCAATCTTTCATTCTGGCTTTAAAGAGTTTGTCCGTGCAAGAAAGCAGGGCAGTGTGGTCATTGAACCAATACAACGAGTGATGCAAATCACGCATGCTAAAGAGGCAGAAAAACTGGAAAAGCATTTACCCTTTTTTGCTTCAGTGGGATCAATTGCTCCTTATGTAGGACTATTTGGTACGGTTTGGGGGATAATGACCTCCTTTCAGGCATTTGGTCATGCACAACAAGCAACAATTGCTATGGTTGCTCCAGGAATTTCTGAAGCATTAGTTGCTACTGCTTTAGGTTTATTTACAGCGATACCGGCAGTTATTGCATATAACCGATATACAACGCATGCCAATAGTTTATTAGACCGATTTGACTTATTTCAGGAAGAATTAATATCACTTATAGAACAACAAGGCAGTGACACGGTAAGAGGGTAAAATTTAAAATGATCAAAGCAAAAACCAAACGTGATCGTCCTATATCAGAAATTAATGTAGTACCCTATATTGATGTGATGTTGGTTTTACTGGTTATTTTTATGATTACAGCACCTATGCTGAGTCAAGGCGTTACTGTGGATTTGCCTAAAGCCGCAAGCCAAACTTTGGCACCTACAGATAGAGAGCCTATTATTGTTTCAGTAAATCAACAAGGTACTTATTTTCTTAATATCAGCAGTACACCTGCAGACCCAATCGAAGCTCAAGCGCTTGTGGTTCGTGTTGCTGCGGAATTAGAGTTAGCAAAGCAATCAGGACAGAAACTTAATGTTTTAGTTAAGGGTGACCAAGGAGTTGCTTACGGTAAAGTCGTTCAGGCAATGGCATTACTCAAGCAAGCTGGTGCGGAACAAGTTGGATTGTTGACTGATTCAGAGTCAGACACATCAGAGGGGCAAGCATGATAAGCAATCCCAGTTACCGTAAGGCTTTTATTGCAGCAATAGGCCTGCATCTTTTTTTAATTGTGATGTTACTCACAGACAATTCAAGTCAGCGTCCTGTCTTAACTGCAGAGACAAAGAATACACCTGGCGTAGATCAACCTATTGCTGTAACACCACCCACCGAAGTAGTGAAGGCGGTGAGTGTGGATAATCAACAAGTTATGGAAACGGTGAATCGTTTAAAACAGGAACGTGAACAACAAAAACAAGCTGAAGTAAATCGACAAAATGAACTCAGGCGTCAGGCTGAAGCAGCGAAGCAGCAACGAATTAAAGAACAACAACAACTTGCTCGTCTAAAGGAAGAGGCGAATAAAATTGCTATTGCTCGCAAGAAGCAAGTGGAAGAAGAGAAAAAGCGTTTGCAACAATTAGCAGAGCAAAAAGCACTTGAGGCAAAACGAATCGAAGAACTGAAGAAACAAAAAGAAGAGTTAGTGAAACAACAGCAACTGGAATCTAAAAAGCTTGCTGAACAGAAAAAAAAGGCAGAGAAAGAAAAAGCCGATAAATTAAAAGCTGAACAAGCAGATAAGCTTGCTAAAGCAGAAAAAGAAAAAAAGAGGCAAGCACAAGCAGCGGCAGAGCAACATGCTGCTGAAAATGCAGAACGACAGGCGCGTATCGCAGGTGAGGTGGATAAGTATAAAGCCCTTATCGTAAATGCTATAGGCAGAAATTGGATATTACCTGAAAATGTGGACAGCAGTTTATCCAGTCAATTCAGAATACGTCTTGCTCCAGATGGAATGGTTCTTGAGGTGACTTTAACGCGCAGTAGTGGGGACCCTCTACTGGATCGTTCCGCTCAAACCGCTATTCGTAAAGCGTCACCATTGCCTGTGCCAACAGATGCAGAAACATTTAATCTGTTTCGCGATATTAGTTTAACCGTTCGACCAGAACAAGTTAGGGGATAACTCTCGTGATTAATCGAATTATTACACTGTTTACGTTACTTTTTGCTTCTCAAGTTTTTGCTCTTGATCTTGAGTTAACTCAAGGGATTAACTCTGCGTTACCTATAGCAATTAATTCCTTTGGTGAAAACAGCACGGCTCAGGAAATTGGCCAAGTCATCGAAAATGATTTGAATTTATCTGGACAATTTAGGATTGTCTCAGGTCCTCAAGGTGATAATTCCCAATCGTCAGTGAACTCATTACGACAACTTGGCGCAGACAGTGTCGTTACTGGTCGAGTCACTCAGGTAGGAAACCATTACGAGGTCAGTTTTACTCTTGCTGATGCTGTGGCTAATGGAACAACGTTATTGACTAAAACCTATCAGATTGGGGCAAATCAAATTAGACCACTGGCGCATCATATCAGCGATGAAGTATACCAAAAGCTGACGGGAGAGCGTGGCATATTTTCAACTCTAATAGCTTATATTTCTGTGCAAAGAACACCACGCAGTACTCATTATTCTTTAGAAGTTGCTGATGCAGATGGACATAACCCACAAAGTTTACTGGTTTCATCAGAGCCCATCATGTCACCGGCTTGGGCGCCAGATGGAAAATCGATTTCATATGTTTCTTTTGAGAAAAAGAGAGCACAAATTTTCACTGTGTCTGTAGAAACTGGGCAACGAAAACTGATCACCAGCTTCCCTGGAATTAATGGCGCTCCTGCATGGTCGCCAGATGGTAGTCAATTAGCAGTGGTATTGTCAAAACGTGGAACACCCAAGATATATAATGTCGATATTCGCAACGGCGCTATGAAACAATTAACTTTTGGCGATGCGATTGATACGGAGCCACGTTATGCACCTGATGGTAAAAGTATTTTGTTTACTTCAGGTCGAGGTGGTTCACCACAAATCTATCGTTTGTCTTTAGCAAACGGTCAAGTCAGTCGAGTTACTTTTGAAGGAAACTACAATGCTCGTGCGTCGTATACACCTGATATGAAAAATATTGTGATGTTGCATCGGGATGACAAGCAATTTAATATAGGGATGCAAAATGCAAACGGCGGGTCGATTGTTAGCTTAACTTTTTCTGGACGCGATGAATCGCCATCTGTTGCACCCAATGGTCGTTTAATTATTTATGCGACTCATAATCAAGACAAAGGTGTATTAGGTATCGTTTCTCTCGACGGTAGAATAAGAATGAGACTTCCTGCACGTGACGGAGATGTACAAGAGCCTGCGTGGTCTCCCTATTTAGGTTAATCATGCTACGAGTTATTTACACGCTAATCTTAAGTTTTGGGGTTGTAACAAGCTATGCTTGGAATGGGATCGGCCATGAAGTTGTGGCCCAAATTGCTTATGATAATTTATCCCATGATGCAAAGAAGATGTGTTTTAAATACCTTCGTACAAAAAAGCATAATTCACCTAATTCAAGCTTTGTCGTTTCTTCAATCTGGATGGATCAAATTAGAGGCAAGCAATTCTATTGGTATGATGTCATGCACTATATTGATATTCCTTATGCAAGCGATGAAAGCGCTCTTCCTGCTATTGAGAGCACTAATGCCGTGTTGGCAGATGCTCGTGCTCTCATCGAAACATACAAATGCCGCAGACAAACGGTTTGCCTTACGGTTGTTAATTCATGTGGTAGGTGATGTTCATCAACCGCTGCATGCAATAACACGAGTTAGCACTCAATTGCCTAAAGGAGATATGGGCGGAAATTTATTTCCATGAGGTAAAAATCCTGTAGGAAGTAATTTGCATCAATATTGGGATAATGGAGCCGGTTTTTTTCAAGGGCAAAATGACGAAAAGCAAATTAAAAATATCGTACAACAATTAGAGCAAAAGTGGTCCTGTGCCCATATTAATACACAAACAAGTCCAGCAAAATGGGCTCTTTCCCATTTAAGGTGGCAGCTCTAATCACCCACAGAGCACCTTAACACGCACTCTGTAATTTTCAAATTTTCTAAAACCATAAGCTCTTCGCTGAATTAGTTTCATTTTACGATGAAACCCTTCTGTG
>JBOFJV010000285.1:0-7105 GCA_051657005.1 Legionella sp.
TCGATGACTTGCTAAATCTCTGAATACTGGACCTAGAAACCTTCTGATTTGGCCATATAACACTTTTTTACGATATTTAGGTACAAACACTACATGGTATTTACAGTCTTATTTCGAGTGACTTAAACTCTCATACGATGATGTTGTCATAATTACTATCCTGTGAAACCGTCAAGTCCACAGCTGTATTTTAACATCATCGTCACTAAATCTTAAGGCTAAGCCTTGAGAGTCTCACTAGTCAAACTAGTGGTTTACCTGTCTTAAAATTAGTGTTCGAGAGCATAAAGATGACTGTTTGCTGAATCACTTAAGAGAATGTGATAAAAAATTAAAAAAGTAGTCCAGGGAGAAGAAGGTGATGAGTTACGCAAAGAATTAGTCATTGCCGAAATCGAAGCGGTACAACGTGAAAACGAAACCATTTGTAAAGCGGCGCAACCGATTACTACGATTCCAGTAAGTATTTCTATTTTTGCAACAGCCAATGTGAAAGCACCAACCATCAAACCCAGTAGAGGGCGACTAGAGATATCGATGAAGCACGCAAAAGATGAAATTAATACGCTTTATCCAACCAAAATAACAACAGAAAGCCTAAGCTGTTAATTCGTCACTATTCGCGTAATGGCGTCAACTTAAAGAAAAAAAGGCACTGAATCGTAGCCCGGGTGCAGCGCAGCGGAACCAGGGGTTTATTGATGCGGCTCCCCTGGTTCAGCTGCGCTGCACCCGGGCTACAATGATCTCTTAAGTTGACAACATTAACTGTTCGCACATGCAACCTCGGTTAGGATACTCTCGCTAAGTCAGCTCCCCACAAAGATTCATATCCATCAATTTTTTGATTTCAGAAACATCGAGCCGCTTGCTTAACAAATACAATAACTTGCAATGTGCAGCTTCTGGCGTCATATCATGACCACTAAGCAAACCCGCCTTTTTTAACGTATACCCCGTGGCATATTGCCCCATTTCCACGCCACCCTGCTGGCATTGAGTGCAATTAATAATGATGACACCACGGGCACATGCATCTTTGAGCAATTTTAAAAATCGCTGATCATTATTTTGGGCATTACCTGCTCCATAAGTTTCCAAAATTAAACCACATATAGGTTGATTCAAAATATAATCCAATACATCGGTGGCAAAACCTGGAAAGAGGCGAAAGTTCGCAATAAATTGCGGTTCAATGGTTTGTAAATGAAAATGGGTTCGTGGTGGTTTGAGCAATAAATTCTTGTGTACTTTAATGTCTATTCCTATAGAAGCCAAATGCGGATAATTCGGTGAGTCAAAGGCCTTAAAACCTTGCGAACTGATTTTTTGCGTCCGATTCCCACGTAACAAATTTTGGTTAAAATAAATGCACACCTCATGGATGGGCTGATGAGCACAAAGCCACAAAGAGGTCACTACATTATCGATCGCATCATTACGTACTTCTGATAAAGGAATCTGTGAACCCGTCAAAATCACCGGTTTCGCTAAATGCTCCAACATAAACGATAAAGCAGATGCCGTGTAAGCCATCGTATCGGTGCCATGAAAAACGACAAAGCCATCAAATTGTTCGTAATTCTCTGCGATGTCTCGGGCAATTCGATTCCAGTCATGAACCGTCATATTCGAGGAGTCAAGTAAAGGATGATATTCCTTAATGGTATATTCCGGCATATCGTCATGTTGCAGCAAAGGAATTTGCTGCAATGCCGAAGCCACATAGCCAGGAGCAGGCTCATATCCATTCTCGGTTTTTATACAACTGATGGTCCCGCCTGAATTAATGATTAAAATTCGTTTTTTCATATGGATGTATATTAGAGAGATTGTTCTAATTATATAACTTCAGGCAAACAGTTCAAAGAAATGTATTGCTGTGGTGAAAAAGGAAGCTACAGGTTGTAAATAACGAAAAGCAGAGCGTGTTTTTGTTGTGTTATTAGGTTTTTTTAATAATAATTACGGATTTAATTGCCAATGTCTTGTAGTTTATGGAAAAATCAAGAGATTAGCGGTTTAATCTAAACAGTGACATCATGGTGATTGATCGTGCCGGTTATCGGTTAAATGTAGGAATTATCCTGGTCAACGCACAGAACAGGGTTTTTTGGGGGAGAAGGAGTGGTCATGATGCGTGGCAATTTCCACAAGGAGGTTTAGCCGCTGGAGAAACCTCATTAGAAGCGATGTTTCGGGAATTGCATGAAGAAGTAGGATTGGATAAGGAAGACGTTGAAGTAATAGGCGCCACCAAGCGCTGGCTTAAGTACAGACTTCCCCAACAATATCTACGTCATGGCAGTAAACCTTTAGTTATTGGACAAAAACAAAAATGGTTTTTGTTAAAGCTCGTTGCCAGTGAACAAAAAGTGAAACTGGATTTAAGTGATTCTCCAGAATTTGACAGCTGGCGTTGGGTTGATTTTCATGAGCCAGAAGGACAAGTGATTTTTTTTAAACGCAAAGTGTATTCACAAGCGTTAAAAGAGTTAGAACCTTTACTTAAAAAAAATCGTCGTACACCTTATGGTATCAAACGCAAAAAGAGGTAATCATAGGCATAGATGCTCAAAGTACTTAAGCGAATTGTTCAAGAAGTCACTGCAGCCAAACAGCTTTCGGAAGCACTTGGCATCTTAGTGCAACAAATTAATAAAGCCATTAATGCTGAGGCCGCTTCCGTTTACCTTATTGATACCAAACATGCCGAATACGTGCTGATTGCCACTGAAGGCCTCAACAAAAAAGCTCAATTTCGCGTACGTATTGCATTAGACAGTGGACTTAGCGGTCTCGTCGGCCGACGCGAAGAGCCCATCAACATCGAAAATGCTCCTGAACATCCCGATTTTTATCATAATCCCTTATTAGGCGAAGACCATCTTAAGGCCTTTTTAGGCGTTCCGATTATCCAGCATCGTAAACTCTACGGCGTTCTCATTGTTCAACAAACCGAACAGCGCCATTTCGATGACACGGAGGAATCGTTTTTAATTACCCTGGCGGCTCAGCTTGGTGGGATTATTGCCCACGCGGAGGCTACCGGAGAATTAGCGGAATTGACGCTGCCCAAACCAATAGGCGAAACAAAAGTTGAAGCAGGCTCCGCAGCGCTAACCGGGATTGGCTCAGTTCCCGGCATTGGAATAGGTACCGCTGTAGTTGTTTATCCCCAGGCAGATATTGATGCCGTACCCCTTCATCCAGTAGAGACGCTGGATGAAGAAATAAAAGCATTTTATGAAGCTCTGGAATCCACCCGAGAAGACATGCATCGATTAAGCCGGCGCATGAAAGCTGTTGTTGCTGAAGAAGAACATGCTCTTTTTGATGTGTATTTACGTATTCTTGATAAAGACAGTTTGGGTATTGAAGTCGAACAGGTTATTCGCAAAGAAAAAATTGGTGCCCAGGCCGCATTAGCCACAGTGATTAAAAAACATATAGCCCAATTTGAAAGCATGGAAGATTCTTATCTGCGTGAGCGAGCCAGTGATTTTCGTGACTTAGGCCGTCGGGTTTTAGCCGCATTACAATGGTCACAACAAGAAGAAATTGTTTACCCAAAGCGAACCATTCTCATCGGCGATGAAGTCACTGCCGCAGCGCTTGCTGAAGTTCCCGAAGGATGTTTGGCTGGTGTTGTCTCAGCTAAGGGCTCAAATAACTCCCATGTTGCTATTTTAGCTCGCGCGTTAGGCGTACCGACGGTAATGGGCGTGCGTGGTTTAAAACTCGCGTCGGTATCTCGACGCGCCATTGTTGTTGATGGCTATTACGGCCAGGTTTATATCTCCCCGTCTAAATCAGTGCTTGCGGAGTTCAAACTCTTAGAGCAAGAAGAGCAAGCATTAAACCAGAGCTTAATCAGTTTACGTGATAAGGCAGCAGAAACCACAGACAACTATAAAATCTCTTTGCAAGTGAATACCGGTTTAGCCATGGACGCAGGCTTATCAATGAGTGTCGGTGCTGAAGGTGTAGGTTTATATCGCTCTGAAGTTCCGTTTATGAGTCGGGATCACTTCCCTTCAGAAGACGAACAGACCATTATCTATCGACAAACTTTAAAAGCCTTTGCTCCTCGCCCTGTGACAATGCGCACTTTAGATATTGGTGGCGATAAAGTACTTCCTTATTTTCCTGTAGAAGAAGACAATCCTTATTTAGGCTGGCGAGGCATACGCGTCACCCTAGACCACCCTGATGTATTTCTCATGCAAATTCGCGCCATGATGCGCGCCAGTGAAGAGTTAAATAATTTGCGCATCATGCTTCCCATGATTACCAATTTAAGCGAAGTGGAAGAATCAGCTTATCTTGTTGAACAAGCCTATACGGAATTATTGGAAGAAGGGTGCGTCATCGAAAAACCGAAGTTAGGCGTCATGATCGAAGTACCAGCTGCAGCATATTTAGCACGAGAAATTGCCAAACGCGTTGATTTTATTTCTGTTGGGAGTAATGACCTGACCCAATACTTCCTTGCAGTAGACAGAAACAATGCTCGTGTTGCCGGCCTTTATGATGCGATGCATCCTGCCATGTTGCGTGTTTTATTGAAAGTGGTCGAAGGCGGGCATGCTGCAGGCGTTGAAGTCAGTATTTGCGGTGAAATGGCCAGTGATCCTTTAGCCGTGATTTTGTTAATCGCGATGGGCTTTGATACATTGAGTATGAACTCCGCCAGTTTACCACGGGTAAAATGGGTCATTCGTAATATTGCCATCGCCAGTGCTCGCAAGATTCTTGCTGAAGTTTTGGAGTTTGAACATCCCGCGCAAATACGTTTTCATTTGCAAAAAGCCTTAGAAGAAGAAGGATTGGGCAGTCTCATTCGGGCTGGAAGATCTTAATCAATAAGGAACCTAAAACGATATGCTAACCTTTCCTTACATTAATCCGGTCGCTTTTTCCATAGGCCCCTTACAAGTCCATTGGTACGGATTAATGTATTTAATTGGCTTTGTGAGCGGCTGGTTACTTGCTCATTGTCGTGCAAAACACTATAAATTGGATTGGACTTCAGAACAAATCAGTGATTTGATCTTTTATGCAGCCCTTGGCGTCATTATTGGCGGCCGCATAGGTTATATGCTTTTTTATAATTTCCCGGAATTAGTGCATGATCCGCTATCATTGTTTAAAATATGGCAAGGTGGAATGTCATTTCATGGCGGTTTACTGGGTGTCGTTGTCGCGCTGTGGATCTTTGCGCGCAAACGCGGTAAGCCTTTTTGGGAGGTTGGCGATTTTCTGGCTCCTTTAGTCCCCATAGGTTTAGGTGCTGGTCGTATCGGTAATTTTATTAATGGTGAATTGTGGGGACGCGTGACGTACATGCCCTGGGGTATGGTGTACCCTCATGTTGATAATCAACCACGACATCCTTCAGAACTGTACGAATTTGGTCTCGAAGGAATTGGCTTGTTTTTACTCGTTTGGATTTATGCCAGCAAACCTCGCCCTGCTGGTCGTGTATCCGCTGTATTTTTAATGGGTTACGCAGTATGCCGTATTATTGCCGAGTTTTTCCGCCAGCCCGATCCACAATTAGGCTATCTTGCTTTCGGATGGTTGACTATGGGGCAAATTTTATCTATTCCCATGTTTTTACTGGGCTTTTGGTTATGGTGGATTAAGCGATGAAAACCTATTTACATTTGTTAGAACATATTTTAGAACAGGGTACTCAAAAAACCGATCGAACCGGAACTGGAACTTTATCTGTCTTTGGTTATCAAATGCGTTTTGATTTGAGCCAGGGCTTTCCTTTGGTAACCACTAAGAAGTTGCATATGCGCAGTATCGTCCATGAATTGCTGTGGTTTTTACGTGGCGATACCAACATTGCCTATTTAAACGACAATGGCGTGACTATTTGGGATGAGTGGGCAGACAGCAACGGCGAGTTAGGCCCCATTTATGGCAAACAATGGCGCAACTGGCCAACCGCTGATGGACGCACCATCGATCAACTGAGTGATCTGGTGCAACAAATCAAAGCCAATCCTGATTCACGACGTTTAATCGTAAGTGCATGGAATGTAGGGGAATTGGATAAGATGGCATTAATGCCCTGCCATGCTCTCTTTCAATTTTATGTCGCCGATAACACACTGTCTTGCCAGTTGTATCAACGTTCTGCCGACGTATTTTTGGGCGTGCCTTTTAATATAGCCTCCTACGCTTTGCTAACCCATATGGTAGCACAACAATGTAATCTCAAAGTGGGGGATTTTATTTGGACTGGCGGCGACTGTCATTTGTATTTAAATCATTTAGAACAAGCACGCACTCAATTGACGCGCGCTTCACTGCCTTTAGCGACTTTGATTATGAAACGCAAACCTCAATCGTTATTTGACTACGTTTACGATGATTTTGAGTTCGTTAACTATCAGTCCCATCCTGCAATCAAAGCGCCGATTGCCGTTTAGAAGCAATACTCGTATCTTGAGACACTTGCCTACATCAGGCCGTTCGGCCTGAGGAAGCGCAGATATTTTTCTGGTTAAATTTAGCGCCCACCACAATGACGAGGAAACCGGCGTCTCAGAATCAAATCAATAAACCAGGGTTTTGCTTTGCTGCACCCAGGCTACAACATTTACATCTTCATTTCTTGATGTTTATTTGCATTTTGATTGTGCTGCCCAAATTTTTCACTACAGGAGCGATGTTTGTCGTATACCACGTTTTAATTGCAGATGGCAATTGCTTCACTGTGGGCTGAGCGCTTTTGATGGTCGTATACGTTGTTTTAATTGCGGGGGTTAATTGTTCTTTCACAATACCAACATCTGTCTTGATATCTGTTTTTATCGTTTGAAAATTCGCCATGGCAACACCACAACTTAAAAATCCAACAGTGAAAAGCGCGGCTCTTACATTAGTACTCATGATCATCAACTCCTATTACAGCGCACAGCTGTTATAACATGTAAAACTGCTTCAAATAAAAGTCAGACCGCACCCGCAAAGCAGGTGGCTTGACGGTGGTGAGCAGCCCCAAGGGCTGCCGGCGATTAGTTCAAACTAACTTTAAAAATTACCTTTCTCATCAGCACCGCTCGTTTTATCGAGCTGCTCCTGATTT
>JBOFJV010000286.1:0-3112 GCA_051657005.1 Legionella sp.
CGTTTTTAAACTTGTCGGTTGATACTCACCTCCTTTTGAGAGCGGATAGGGCCTCCCACGTTTACACTATCGCTTTCGTTGCACGCCATGCTCTCAGACTCCGGAGGCGGCGAATGATTCGAACCGATTTATTATCTCAGTCACTGTTGCCTTCAGGTATCAAAAGACCATGGGCCACCTCTCATACTAAACTTAACGGAGCTCAATCACTTCAACCTTGCGGCTTACGGCTTACAACTTCCTTTGCCTACGCTTAACCATACGCGTTCCCACATACAGCCCAAGGCTAAGTACGAAATGCGCTCGGTCGCGCTTTCCCGGTAGCACTTACAGCTACTAGCGGTCGTGCACTTTCGTGGCGCACTTTCAATTTTTTTCTAAATATAGTTCGTTAACCCCTGTACGACACGCAGTGGCGTATAGGGGTGAGTAGTTACAAAAAATGATTAATATTACATAAAGCACCAAAAACTATCAACTTGATTTTTTGATAGCATTTGGTTGAATCAGTTGATGTTAAGGCTTATAAAGAAACATCACAACGAAGCACCTAAAGCAATATGATTAGTAAAGAAAAATGGGCTAACCTAACTGATTTCATGGCGAAACTGTGTATTAGTGAAGCATATTTCATCGAAAAATTTATCTTGGGCAGCGGCAAAGGCGGACAAAAATTACACAAAACCGCTTCGACAGTTTACTTGAAACATGTCCAATCTGGCATAGAAATAAAATGTCAGGATTCTCGAAGTCGTGAAGACAATCGCTATTTTGCAAGAATGCGACTTTGTGAAAAATTACATTCAATAGTCAGCGATGAAAAAACAAAAGCGCAGCAGAAAATTGAAAAGTTAAAACGACAAAAGAAGCGACGAACGCGACGAGCCAAACAAAAGATTTTGGATGAAAAATCCAAACAAAGCGAGCGCAAGATACTGCGAAAAAAACCGGAGTCGTATGAATAATTACTCTATCCCGATTGCGAACACGTCGCTTAAATCCTGGTCCTTCTACTTCTCGTGGATTACTCAAGTGAGTTCCTCACACCAATGAAACACTAACGATCGTGTTATTTACCAGTCACAGTTCGAATGGGTCTGGCAGAGATCAGGTCTTTACAATTTTGTTAAACAACTTGACGAGAAAGAAATAATTAATTAATTTGTAAGTTTCGGTACCCATCCCAAAACTGTGTTACCCAATTGAAAAGGAGCGCGCATGTTAATTAAATTAATGCTTGGAGTACGTCAGTTTCAAGGTGAATGGTATAAGCAAATGCAGGGAATTTTTGAGCATTTGAGCTAAGGACAAAATCCTGAAATTCTCTTTATTACATGTGCTGACTCACGCCTTATTCCAAGTCTTTTAACCCAAACCAAACCTGGCGAATTGTTTGTCATTCGCAATGTAGGCAACATCATCCCACCCGCTCATGTACCCTCAAGCGAAGCGGCAGGACTCGTGTTTGCCTTAAATGAATTAGCAAGCATAAAAGATATTATTATTTGTTGGCATTCCCACTGTGGTGCCATGAAATGGTTATTAACCCCTGAGTTAAAAGAACGTTTGCCGGAGGTAGGTTCCTGGTTAGAACACTCTAACTCAGTCTTAAAACAAGTCACTGAATCACAGGCCTTTCAGCAAACCGATTTTGCCTCTCAAGTAAACCAGGCAACAAAACTCAATATATTGGCACAAATGGAACATTTAAAATCCTATCCTGTGATCGCTGAAAAACTGGCACGCAAAGAACTTACATTGCACGGATGGTTGTATGAATTTGAAAAAGGAGAAGTACTGGTTTATGACAATCAATCTCAAGAATTTGTTTCTTTTGATAACGCTTTGGCACTAGCTGTTTCCGCACGTCGAGACAAGTTGATTGAGCACATCGCCATGAATTACCTAACCCCCTTTACTAATCCAAACACTATTGGCGAATATAAGGCCTTGATGCACTTGTTTTCACTCCTTGATAACAATTTACGTCCTATCTGGCAGGCTATAAAAAAAGAAGTAACTCAAAAACTGTGGGCTGAATTGGGTGGATTGTACTCCAGTATGGATGATGCACGCTTTATTTCCCTATTAGAACAAGGATCTCAGTTCAAATTAAACCACCTCAAAGAGTTTCAAAAAAATACTAGTGAATCCACATGGTATCATCACTATTTGGGACAAATGATGCATTATTCATTGTTTGCTCCCCCAGCGATTTCATCCACTACACCCAAATCCTCTTTAGACACTTTAAATTTCATTCTCTAAAGAAATTGCAGTCTGGGTTATGCTTCACCCAGACTGCATTGTTTCATCATGCCACAGGAGCTGCAATGGCTACCGCGTTCTGGAAATGCTCCATTCGATTTACTGAATCCGTATTAAATTGGAAGAAAAGATGTTTACCATTCGTCTTATAGTAATTAACGGCAACAGCTGCCAAATAAAATACACCCAGCCCGGCAACTGCAGCGCCCACATTACATAAAACGTTTTTCCAACCTCGATGTATTTCCAATTCGTCACGAGCGGTGGTGATTGCTGAATCACATGCCTCCTGAAATACTTTATAAGTCGCTGCATTTCTGTTTTCACAATACTCATCTTTTGCGTCAGACAATGCGGAATAAAGTTTTTCTGCAGCTTGAGCAGCTTTTAAATAAAGCGCTGGATTCTTATCTGCGTTTTCACGTAATTCTTTTGATTTTGATTTGATTTTGCGCAGCTCTTTCAAGAAATTCGCTTCTGCATCAGTACAAATAATCGAACTTGATGGCTTTTTCTTAGTGGCTTCTTCTGTCTTTTTCAATCCTTGTGATGAGATACGATTAGCTTGTTTATAAGCTTCCAGGAAGCGGCGCTTTTCTTCACTGGAGACTATATCAAAACGCACAAAAATGGAAAATATTTGGCTCTACACCAATTAAGGGGGCACTTTAATCAAATTAGTCTAGACTAACTCATTGATTTAGCGAACAAAAGGAGATTAAAGTGCCGAAGTACAATATTATCCTAAATTTACCTGGATTTTCCATAGTAAAAGTGAGCGGATATCAACCATTAATATTAGATGTAAGCTATAACCGATTAGCCAGTTGTAGTCATTGTCAAA
>JBOFJV010000287.1:0-4192 GCA_051657005.1 Legionella sp.
AGTTATTTACAAACTATGCAAAATAAGGGAATAAATCCTTTGGTTGCTGTAGCTATGGCATTGAACAATCAACGTTAGAGTACAGTTTCTTTCACCCCTGTACGTCACGCAGTGGCGTATAGGGGTGAGTAGTTACGCAAATTATGTTAAAATACCACAAAAAACACAGATAGCATTAATTTTGATCATTGTGTTTGGTTAATAAATTATGAATTTGCAATGCAAGGAAACGTTATTCTTTAAAATAAGTAGAGTGAGGCTGGGTCAATGTTAGAAGTAAAAAGCGTGAGTATGCTGTTTGGACCAAAATCGTTATTCCAGGAGGTAGATTTGACCTTATTGCCTGCGCAACGTTATGGAGTAGTTGGTGCCAATGGCACAGGAAAATCTACTTTTTTAAAAATATTAGCCGGCGAAGAGCAAGCATCACATGGCTCAGTTGAAAAAGCAAAAGCGCATAAAATCGGTATTTTGAAGCAAGATCACTTCCGCTACGAAGAAGATCGTCTTGTTGATGTAGTTCTTCGTGGAAACTCCATTTTGTGGGATGCGCTTACTGAAAAAGCAAGCTTGTATTCTAAAGAAACGTTTACAGAGGAAGACGGTTATCGGCTGAGCGAATTAGAAGAAATCGTAATGAATCAAAATGGTTATGAGGCAGAAGCTACCGTCAAAAATTTATTGCTGGGCTTAGGCATTGCCGAAAAGTTTCATTATGGTCCCTTGAGTGCTTTATCAGGTGGTTACAAATTACGTGTTTTATTGGCACAAGTTCTTTATCAACAACCCGATATTATGTTGCTCGATGAGCCAACCAACCACTTGGATATTATCTCGATTGCATGGCTGGAAGAGTTTTTGAAAACATCATTTAAAGGTTTATTGATTTTTATTTCTCATGATCGAAGTTTTCTCAATAATACATCTACGAACATCCTTGATATTGATTATGATACGATCCTGGATTACCCAGGCAATTACGATAAATTTTGTTTTGCTAAAGAAGAACGCTTACGGTTGAAACAAAGTGAGTTGAAAAATCAGGAAAAACGCATTGAGGCGTTGCAAGGTTTTGTTGCTCGTTTTGGTGCAAAAGCCAGTAAAGCTAGTCAAGCCGCTTCACGCCAAAAAATGATCGATCGGATCGAGTTGGTCGAGATCAAAGAGTCGAATATTTTTAAACCATACTTTAATTTTCAGCAAAAGAAATCTTCGGGTAAATTGGTTGTTACGGTAGAGCAGTTGCACAAAAAATTTGATGAACGTGTCTTATTAAAAAATGTATCGGTTACCATACAACGTGGGGATAAATGTGCCATCATAGGGCCAAACGGTATTGGAAAATCGACGTTCCTGAAAATTTTATTACGTGAATTACCATCCGATCAGGGGAATTTTGAATGGAGTGACACCGTAAACGTGGGTTATTTTGCTCAAGATTATCGAAAGCTTATGGATCCAGAACAAACCATTTTGCAATGGATGGAAGATCACATCTCCGCACCCGAACAAGAGATCAGGAAAGTGCTTGGTCAAGTACTATTCCGAGGTACTGATGTTGATAAAAAGATCTGTGTATTAAGTGGCGGGGAGTCGGCGCGTTTAATTATGGCCAAATTAATTTTGGAAAAACACAATGTGTTGATCTTTGATGAGCCAACCAACCATTTGGATCTTGAATCAATAGATGCCTTAATCGAAGCAATTCGACTGTTTCCTGGAACCGTATTATTTGTCAGTCATAATCGGTATTTTATTGATGACATTGCAACGCGTATCATTGTATTAACCGAACAATACGGCGTGCAGGATTTTCTAGGTAATTACAATGATTATTTGGAACAGTATGGAAAAGATTATCTTGAAACGGCGTAAAATGCGTGTTGAGTTTAATAAGATTCTCAGCTTAAGATAAAAAGTTAGTGATCAACAAGTAGGTTTACAATGCACACAGAAGAAATAGCAAATGAAGTGAAGTCCGGGCTTTCTGATGAAGAACTGCATGCTCAAGCGAATCAGCATATAGGGGAATTTCATCAACTTATCTTTCAGAGCCTTCCCTCTGTAATATCACAGATTATTGAAAGTGAGGTTTGGAAAAAAAGAAATAATTCCTATAAAAATTTTGGGGAATATGCTCTTGATAAATCCTCAGATGGTCTGGGGATTACGAACAATGAAATGTTGTGGTTATTGCGTTCTGCTATGGACATCAACACGCAGCATGTTGCTCAATGGGGCGATGTTTTGAGCACGGTAGATAACAGTGTCAGAGAGTATGCAAAGGAAAATAAAATCTCCATTAAAGATTTGAATAATGACCTTCGCGAGCAAGACACTACGAATCCTCATTTGTATCAAGAAAACAATATTACGTATTTACCCTCGCGTTCGCGATCGGTTGATGGGCAACTTTTGAAATTAAAAAAGAAAGATCCTCTTGCCTATGAAAATGTAATCCAGGGCAAAATAAATATAAAAGATGCCTGGATCAGAGCGCCCAGAAAACAACAACAACCGATTGAAACAATTAAAAATAAATTTTTTAACTTGTCTAAATCCGATCGCGATGCTTTTTTGGCGTGGCTTGAACAAGAAAAAGAAAACCTGAACACTGAGTAAGTATAGCCTGTATTACGCTACGTTCTGAGTGGCATGGTTTTACTGAATCTGTTCGACCTGAGGAGCGGCAACTCTCTGTCTCGAAGGCCCAATGCCAAGATTTTGAGGCAGCGCTGACGCCATTTGGTGAACAGTTAATGGTGTCAAAATGGCACGGAATCGTAGCTCTGGTGCAGCGCATAGCCGTCAGGCTAAGAAAGGATAAAATAAAGTAACTTATTGAATTAAGAAGAAAAAAATAACTTTCCGTTTAAAATTTTTTAATTCGAGCCTCATTTAAAGTAGGTTGGGTCTTAAGGTATCGGCACTAGTATATTATAGGTGCATTATGCCGTTGTTGCGAGCCGTAGGCGAAGCAATCAAGCGTCATTTTGGGCTTCAGATGCACTTATTCGCTTTTTCAATGGCACTGGATTGCGTCGCCTACGGCCCGCAACGACGGATTTTTTGCTAAAAACATACTTGCAAAATATGTATTGATACCTCAACACCCAACCTGCTTTTGATTGCATTTGGTTCTTAGCCTGACGGCTATGGGGTGCAGCGCAGCGGAACCAGGGTTTATTGATGTGACTCAGCTCCCAGTGGTCTACTGTGCTGCACCCAGGCTACAATGATCGCTTAAGTTGACGCTATTAGGTGAACGGTTATAGTGCAGAAAAGAAGACAAGGTTAAAAATGACTTATAACCATCTCTATTTTATTAAGCCGATCAAGAAGATATATATCAAATAGAAGCAGACGTTTATTAATAAAGCCGTAATTAGAAGACCATGAAGGGATGCATTTATTCTAAGCCAAATGGATGCAAAAAATGTAATGATAATACAGGTTAATACTTCACGACTTGGTTGCCATGGTGTTAATAATATTCCTAATGCGGGTAATATAGATCCTTGCAATGCCATTGCGCCGGTTATATTGCCAAAGCCCAGAGTGTCTTTATTTTTTCTAACCCAAATGATGCTATTCACTTTCTCAGGTAATTCAGTTGCAATGGGGATAATGAGTAATGAAAGCACTAGAGCAGAAATATTAAGCGCGAGTGAAATTCCCTCAACTCCGTTAATAAACCACTTTGCCCCAAAGAGCAGTAAAATTACACCAACAATTAATTGGATAATGATCGTACTCGTATTATTCTTTAATCCAATTTTTGTAAAAATCATGGGTTCATTTATTACGACGCCATGTCCTTTCTTCACCAGAGTTTTTGAGGCCTTAATTGTCATTACAAGATAAATGATATAAAGACATCCCAGCGCTAAACTAATACATGCACGCCAATAAAGTGGTTTATAAGGTACATACATAGCAATTGCGGCCAGAGAAAAGCATAATAGAAAAAATGGCTCTTTCCCATTTAAGGGGGCAGCTCTAATCACCCATAGAGCACCTTAACACGCACTCTGTAATTTTCAAATTTTCTAAAACCATAAGCTCTTCGCTGAATGATTTTCATTTTACGATGAAACCCTTCTGTGATTCCATTTGATTTACTAAACCGCCACATTCTGGCGACTTCATCTTTCCAAGCTCCCAGGGTCTTACCCAATGAAGCTAAAGCCTT
>JBOFJV010000288.1:0-2662 GCA_051657005.1 Legionella sp.
GGTTTCATCGTAAAATGAAACTAATTCAGCGAAGAGCTTATGGTTTTAGAAAATTTGAAAATTACAGAGTGCGTGTTAAGGTGCTCTGTGGGTGATTAGAGCTGCCCCCTTAAATGGGAAAGAGCCCATTATTCGTTACGAACTTAGGGATATGTTGAGTCTTGAGAACGTCCCACTGGATGAACACAAAAGTTTTGCTGAATTTGGACTTGATTCACTCATGGCTGTTGAGTTAGAAAATAGGTTGCAAAAACAATTTAAAAATCAATGTCACTTTGAAGTGGCAACGGTCGTCAATAATCCGACTATTGAAGGGTTGGCTTTGTATGTTTTTGCGCAAACGAAAAGTTAATTTAAGAAATAAACTCAATTTCCCTGAAGCGCAACGTTGAGAATGCATTTAAAATTTAGTGAAACCCTGGTTATTGATTCGGTTTCGAAACCATGGTTTCGCTGCGCTTCACCCAGGCTACAATTTCTACGGCTACTTCAGTACGTTCTTATTCGTGATCAGGATGCACCACAAAGATACCTGGTGCGTTTCTTAAGTATTCGTTGTAATCCATTCCATAGCCAAAAATAAAATGGTCTTCTACTTGTAAACCAACAAAATCGGCATTTTGTAATCCATTAGTGACACGCTTACGGTATTTATCCACCAAAACAGCACTGTATACTTTTTCCGCACCGAGTGCATTTATTTCAGAGATGATTGAAGCTAAAGTCACGCCGCCATCGAGAATATCATCAACGACCAAAACAGTCCTTCCCTTTAAATTAGTCGATGGTTTTACTTTCCAAAGAATCTCGCCACCTGTGGTGTCGCCTCTGTATCGCGTTGCATGCACGTAGTCTACTTCTAAAGGAAAATCCAATCGTGGCAATAAATTGCCTAAAAGAACAAGCCCCCCTACCATGACACAAACTAATACAGGGTTTTGATCTTGCAACTCCTTATGAATATTAATCGCCATCCGATCCAGTGCGGCTTCAACTTCATTCGTTGTAAACAAGCAAGTTGATTGTTCATAAACTTGTTTGATTTTATCTGGAATAGACATTATAAATCCTCTTGCAAAAGGAGTAAGTTATTAATAAGTATGATTTAATCTTTTATTTTTCCTGTACCAGGAAAAGGACTAACCTTACTTCCATAGCCAGGATTATCTTTCACTTTGGATGTTCCTTGTTTTGTCACTTCATCGATACGATAAATGGAATGCATGGGAATAAATGTTCTCTTTACCCCACTAAATTCAATTTTTAATCGCTCTTCTGAAGGGTCAACAACCAATGCAGTTTGCTCACCAAAAACCAGCTCTTCAACTTCGAGAAATCCAAATAGCTCACTTTCTTTAACCGAGCGTGCATACACTTCATAAATTGCATCATGGTTTGAAAAAGTGATTCTGAATATTGTTTTTTTATGCATAAAATTAACCTGTTCTCATGACAAAGCGAAGTATACAAAAACAAAGGTACTCTATTCAAATTAAATTACAGTTTCGTGATAAATGAATTTCATTTTTTAGTAGATGGACCATGTGGTTTTGCCGAACTCGAAAAAATCACAGGCTGGATGCAGAGGTGCCTCATAATCTTTTCGATGCTTCTCGATGTGTTTCAAATGCAAGATAGGCTCAATCAGTTGATATTTTTGGGCAATATAACAATAAAAACCAGATGGCAAAGGCCATAACATCTTGCCTATTTCATCAAGAAAAGTAAATTTTTTGATAAGCGAGGGGTTATTTACTGGAGGTATATAGCAAAAACTACTCAAAGCACATTGTCTGTACCCTCGTTGCAAAAAAATTCGATTAAGATTAAATGGCGTACGCATTTTGATTTTTTGATCTCTGTAGCAATGGAGCATTCCCATTTTCATCGCCCCACCCCATAAACTCCAGGGGTTAATACTCAATAAGATTATAAATCCCATAGGGCTAAGAACACGATCAATTTCATCAATTAAGCTTAAACTTGTACCAAATGGTTCTAATGTAAGAGGGGAAATAATGCAATTCACACTGTTTCTGGCAAGAGGGAGTTGGTTTAAAGCACACTCCAATTGGATTTCATTAGCCAATGGAAAAGGAGAGGCAATCCATTTGTGGGTGTAATTAAATTTTTTAAGCCAAAGATTATCACCGCCATTACCTAATTGCAGCAATGTTTCACCACTTGAGTAATTTTTGTTTGATTCAAGATTAACGATGAACTCATGAGCAGCAAACAGCCCAAGAGGCGATTGAAACCATTTATTCAGGGCGCGGTACTGTTTTATTTGTCTTTCAATTAACAAAATAATTGCCTTTTAAAAAAGTTAATCCTGATTTAAACTACAATACAACGAGTTTCATACGCATACAATCGATTTTCTCTTTTGATTGCAACACTTATGATGGATAAAAGGATTTAAAATAATTGTTTTCACTACTATCCCTCGCTAATAAATTGGAATAATCTAGGCTCTTTCCCATTTAAGGGGGCAGCTCTAATCACCCACAGAGCACCTTAACACGCACTCTGTAATTTTCAAATTGTCTAAAACCATAAGCTCTTCGCTGAATTAGTTTCATTTTACGATGAAACCCTTCTGTGATTCCATTTGATTTACTAAACCGCCACATTCTGGCGACTTCATCTTTCCAAGCTCCCA
>JBOFJV010000289.1:0-3844 GCA_051657005.1 Legionella sp.
TTACTGCAAAAAGCCTGCAAGATGGTAACAAGCAGCAAGGATAAATGTCTGGATAAACAACAGTACGCCAAAATACAACGGTTATATAAGGCCATATTGGTTCGAGGGGAAAAAGAGATGCCACCTATCTTAAGTAAGCGGTATGGCCGTCGTGGAAGGGTTGCAAAATAAGATGCCCACAACCTCTGGGAAAGGTTAACTCAGTTTGAAAACTCTGTTTTGATGTTTGCCAAGCTTCAACATGTTCCTTTTACTAACAATCGTACAGAACGCGATTTGCGCATGGGAAAGGTTAAACAGAAGGTATAGGCTTGCTTCAGAACAGAAAAATATGCCAAGGATTATTGTCGCATTTCCAGTTATTTACAAACTATGCAAAATAAAGGAATAAATCCTTTGGTTGCTGTAGCTATGGCATTGAACAATCAACGTTAGAGTACAGTTTCTTTCACCCCTGTACGTCACGCAGTGGCGTATAGGGGTGAGTAGTTACCCTGAATGAAGCGAAAGGTAACTACTTCCTCATTATTTAGTGCGTTTCATGATTTGCGATATGGGAATCATTGTTTCGATACCAAACTCCGTTTTTCTTTGTTCTCCTTTCCATGCATGTCCATAAACCACTTCATAAGTCAGCGGGTACTTTCCCGTAACGGTTTGCATGGCGACAAAGTTTTGTTCAAATTGTTTCCATGCTTTTTTCCCTGTTAATCCCTGGTTTCTGTTCGGATTAATATTTCTTACCCCTTGCGCTTTCAATGCCTGTACTAATTTGGGTAAGGTTTCATAATGTACCGCTAATAACTCCATATCCACGACTGGATCTAAAAAATGTTCTAACATCAAGCAATCACCTACATCATGCATGTCAGCAAACTCATTGACATGAGCGTACTGATTCACGTAGAACCAAGCAGTTTTTAACTCTTTGAATGTGTCCGGTCCCAACGTAGTAAACATGAAACACCCATTGACACGCATCACTCGATTTAACTCGCGAAAAACCTGAGGTAACGCTTCCCCCCAATGAATCACCTGGTTAGCAAACACTAAATCAAATGCGCCTGCGGCAAATGGCATCCGACACATGTCTGCAGCCACTAAAGACCATTTACGCCGCCAACTTTGCTTTTTTTGTGCCAGAGACAACATCATTGGAGCTAAATCCAAACCGACAATTTGTGCTTTTGGATACAACTGAGTCAATTCATGAGAAAAAAAGCCTGGTCCACATCCCAAATCCAGGATACGTTGAGGCTTAATGTTTAAAAACTGCAAACGTTCGAGCAAGCGCAAACCGATTTCTTGTTGCACTTTTGCAGTACGTTCATATTCAGTGGCATGTTGATTAAATGCCTTGCTAATTTCGTAGATAACCGCCATTATTAGACCAGGAAAATTTACAGGAATCCAACTCTCGTGCGCTGGAACATATGGAGTGTACCACAAAGTTTGCGTTTGTCTTCAATTTGCTCACTATGCAACCAATTTCATAAGAACAGAATGGCTGTGTGCTCGTATTGTATCGAACTCATCACACCACTAGGCCCAGCGTGTCGGTATTGTGCCTATCCTTTACCGGACTCCTCTTTTCTTGTTTGTGGGCGCTGCATTCAAAAACGACCGTGTTTCGATAGCGCTCTGATTCATTACATTTTTGAATAACAACTACGCAGTCTTTTACATCAATTTAAATACCATAATGAGCTTTATCTTGGCTCTTTTTTAACTCATTTAATGATGCAATCAGTGCAAAACGAAACGCATGTACCTCAATGTTTAATTCCAGTGCCCATGCATCCCCAAAGAATAAGGCATCGTGGATTTAATCAAGCCGCAATCTTAGCTAAATTACTGGCAAAAAAATTAAAATGCGCTTACGACTTAACGTGCTGTCACAAAATCCACAATACAGAACCTCAAGCCAACCTGGATGGGGAACAAAGACAAAAAAATTTACGACGCGCCTTTCAAAGCAAACCAATTCCTTATGATCATGTAGCCATTATTGATGCTCTGTTAACTACAGGAAGCACAGCAAATGAACTTGCATTTTCTTTCAAAGAAACGGGAATAAAACAGGTCGATGTATGGTGTTGTGCCAGAACAGTGGGTAAGTGGTGAATGGTGCCAACTTAAATGATAATTGTAGACTGGGTGCAGCGTAGCTGAACCCGGGTTCTGAGTCAAATCAATAAACCCTGGTTCCGCTACGCTGCACCCAGGCTACGAAACAGCATCATTTTCTCTTAAGTTGAGGATTTTACTTTAGTGTAGGTGCGTTGGTCGTTAATGTTACTGCATCAAGGTTACAGAATTCCAACATCATCGAAACATCAATTCCATATGGATTAATGCTGTGTTGTTCACCATTAACCATGAGCTCTCCATAACCATACCCTAATGATTTAAAGCTGATTTCATTGCCATCAGCAAAAGCTTGCAGTGCTTCTTTAGCAGCAGCCATATCACCTGCAAAACTTCCTTTATCCAAGTTTAAAGAACCATCCTTAATATTAATAGTGATTGTTGTAATCACATTACTTTCAGTGCGTTCTGTTGTAGAAAACATTGTAGGGTTATAAGGCGTTCCTTGTCGCCCTAAACGTCCCATTAACTGTCGTGGATCTCGATACATAATTGCTCTCATTTTATTAAATTAGCGCAATTATATTACAAAAAATATTGTTTTCAATATTAGCTACATCACTTTTTATAATCGCTGGAGATCATTCATTAACAAATGAACCAACAACACACAAAACGCAATGACAATCAATTGATGCAATAACACCTCCATTGCCACAGATATAGGCTTGCCACGGATTTTTTCAATAATGGCATAAAGAATATAGCCCACATCCAGCCCAGGAATGGGGAATAGATTAATTAAAGCAACCGCAAGACTTAAACTGGCTATGAAAAAGATAAAGACTACAACTCCTTGTGTCAAAGAGGCTACTGACGCAGCAAAAATGCCGATAGGCCCTAACAACACTGAAAACGTAATCACACCAGAAAAGAGTTGTTTCAATACCATCAGTAAAAAATAAATCATCGTACTGATTGCCGAATTGGTTTGTTGGATTGCGTCCCCTATTGATGAGGCTTGAAGTGTTCCTTTTGCTGCAGATAAATTCGGCTTTATTCCCAATTGCGTTAATAAAGAACCTTTGACATGAAATGGCACTTGGCTTAAATCCAGCATGACCTGCGATTGCGTTCCGTCAGCACGCTTTAAAATCACGGGAATGTCTTTTTTCCCCCACAAAATAACCAGGCGCATGCCCACATCACTCCAGGTTGGTGTAGCATGCTCTCCAATTGAGATCAATTGTTCACCAGGAAGTATCCCCACCTGTGCCGCAACACTCTTTGGTTGCACCTCCTGAATTTCAGGCAAGGTATAATTCAATCCTATGGAATAGACCATCACCAAAGCAAACCATGCGGTAATCAAATTGGCTACTACTCCAGACAATAAAATAAGAATACGCTGCCAAATTGTTTTTTTATCAAAACAAACTGGATATTCTGCAGGCTCTACAGGACTAATGCGGGTATTTTCTAATTGAACATACCCCCCCAAGGGGAAAAATGCCAACACCCACTCGCACCCACTGTCACTTTTCCAGCTCAGTAAAGGTTTACCAAAACCTATGGAAATTTTAGCTGGTAGAGTTAACCAGTCACCTGGACAACCCACCATTTAGAACCCATCGTGCCCTACTAAGGCAATGGGCTCAAGACAATTTCATTACATACTCATACCTTATCAATCAGAACAATCGGTGCATTATTTTTGCATCTGGTAGTGGATGCTTCTTTACGAATAGGTCGAATT
>JBOFJV010000290.1:0-15157 GCA_051657005.1 Legionella sp.
GCAACGACGGATTTTGTGCTAAAAACGTACTTGTAAAATAAGTGTTGATACCTCAAGAACCAACCTACCTTTAATGTGACAACGAATGAAAAAATGTTAAACGGGAATTTATTATTTTTATTGATAATTCAATAAGTTACTTTATTTTACCTTTTCTTAGCCTGACGGCTATGCGCTACACCCAGGCTGCATTGATTTCTTAAGTTTATGCTGTTCTGTGAATAACCGTTCCAGAGAAACGGTTACCGATGTGAATGGTACCTCAGTTTAAGCTGAATGAAGGTTTATTGCTTAATTCTTAGTAACAGTTGCTTCTCCAGGTCCATTTACAATAAGAGTATATCCATTATTGGAAAGTGTTTTTGGGGTAATGTCACCAGTTGCAAGATCCAACTGTACCGTTCCTATATCTACAGGATTCGCAGTATTCGTAGCCATTTTAATTATTGCTGGACATTTTCCATCGGTAGTATGGCCGAAACAAGCCAGTTTTACCAAATTCCAGGACACTTGTCTGGTTGTGTTAGCTGCTGTTGGATAAATAGAGGGTACACCAGCAATAAAAGCGTTTGATTCTACATTGGTATTATTATGTGTTGTTAACACAGAAGGAGCGGCAAAAGCTGTTACAGCACTGAAACAAAAAGCTACGGCTGAAAAACTTTTAACTAGTAAATTCATTATATTTTGTTCTCCGTTAAATTTTAAAATTATGGCTCTTTGACTTACGGATACTCATTATGGAAAATGAGTAATCAAAGTTCAATGGCTATCGACTCTCTAACTTTTCAAAACGCTCCATGAGTATATCGGAAAATAACCTGATGTCTATGTTATGGGATGCTGCTGCTGGCCTCTCACAAAAGGAGAAATTAGGTGCGTTGCAACAAAATTCAGATGGTCATCTTGCCCTATCAAAATCCATGTTTTGTTGCGCTGCATCAAGCTAAAGTCAAAAAATTGGAATTATAATTTCTTTTGATTCCATAACCTGGCAATGTCTTTAGCAAAATAAGAGATAATAAAATCTGCTCCGGCACGCTTTATCGCAGTTAAGCTTTCTATGATGGCTTGCTCTTCATTAATCAGTTGATGTTGCGCGGCGATTTTAATCATCGAATACTCGCCACTTACCTGATAAGCACAGAGTGGGACTTCAGAGAAATGGTGCTTCATTTTTGCAATCACATCCAGATAAAAGCCTGCAGGTTTTACCATAATCATGTCTGCACCTTCATCAAGATCCAGAGCCGTTTCTCTTAGCGCTTCCATACTGTTTGCAGGATCCATTTGGTAGGCTTTACGATCGCCAAACCGGGGTGCTACTTTGGCTGCTTCTCTAAAAGGCCCATAAAGACAGGAACAATATTTAGCGCTGTAGCTTAAAATAGGGACGTGCTGGTATCCAGTGGCGTCCAAAGCCTGGCGAATAGCATTCACCATCCCATCCGTCATTCCGCTGGGGGCAACCCAGTCAGCGCCAGCTTTTGCATGGCTTACAGCTTGTTTTGCCAGATAATCAAAAGTTTTATCTGGATCAATACATTCACCATTGAGTACGCCGCAATGACCGTGATCAGTGTATTCACAAAAACAAAGATCAGTAATAATTAATAAATCTTTATTGATCTCGCGAATTGTTTTTATTGCTTTTTGAATTATCCCATCATCATTAAATGATTCGCTTCCATACGCATCTTTATGCTTGGGAATACCAAAAAGAAGCACTGCGGGAATACCTAAAGCACTGAGTGTTTCTATTTCTTTCGGCAGACAGTTAAGGCTTAATTGATATTGGCCTGGCATCGCAGTAATTGCCTGGGACTCTGTGAGTGTTTCGCTAATAAATAAAGGCGCGATGAATTGTTGTGGGTGTAAGCGCGTTTCTTTAACTAAAGCACGCGACATGGCACTGTTTCTTAACCTGGTTAATCTTAAGTGGATGTTGTAGTGTGTCATGCAATGAGTCCTAATTTAAAAGAAAATTGTAGCCTGGGTGAAGGCAAAGCCGTAACCATGGAACAGTGCTTGCACAAAGTTTTGACGCCAGGTTATGGCTTCAAACAGGTAATGTGTGCATTTTATCTCATCTTGCATTCAAATCAAACATGACTATTTCTTTTTATGCCCGGTATATAAAAAGTCAATGGCACTGCTGGTATCACTATTGCTTATTTGAATACTAAAAAACTTATTGAGTAAGTATTTAAGAGTCAACATATTCGTATTGGTTTGAGACAGACCAATGTTGTAGCTCAAGTACAATCTTTTTGAAAGAGACTTTCCTACTACAAAGGCGGTGGAATCACTTGCGGTATTGGTGACTTGATTGTAATTAGTATTTGTTTGTACATTAAAATCAATCCCGGTACTTTGTTTGAGTTGCTCTAACAGTTGGAGGCTATTGGTATTACCTCCCAAAGTCATTGAAGAAATCGCTGTTAACAATAATTGTCCTCCTGCTTTGTTCGCTTGATTGGCTGGACGACCTAGAACCATCATGGACAGGATATCGGCTTGCGACAGAATCGCTGGATCAGAAAACAGTTGGACTTTATGATGAGTAAGGCGTCCTGTCACTTCCACACCTAAGGTTATTGTTTCACCATAGTTAATGTTTTGCAGATTCGTGCTATTAAAGTCCAAAAGCTGATTTGAACTGGCAAAAGTGGTAGGTGTCGTAGTAATTTTTTTTGATGCGCGCACGTTAATGCCGGGATTATTGATGTGACCACCGGTAAAAATTAACTGCCCTCGCTGGATTGCCAAATCCTGGCCATAGGCCTGATAAGTTCCTTTGCGGACCGACAATTCACCGTATGCATTGATTGCACCTTGCAGTAATTGTTTTGTATGTAATGTTCCATCCAGATATCCTTTTAATCCTTTCATCTGGATTGCAACTTCTTTACCAATTTCAATGCCAACATCCATACTGGTAATAAATGATGAATTAGGCGAGGTTTTTTCTTTGCGCTTATAAACCACATCTTCAGGTAATGAGATACTATTATTGAATGTTCTCGGCTTGATTTCAGCATAAGGAATAAGCACAGTACCTGAAAGTGCTCGTGATTCGGGTGTGACCTGGAAGTTGAGTTTCGGTGATACATGGATTTGATATTCACTCGTTTTAATGAGTGGAAAATTAGTTCCTTCGAGAGCGAGTTCCGCTTTAAATGGATTACTCAGTTCGCCTTTTCCCGTAAGTAATAAATGATGTCCTTCAGAGCCTATTTTGCCGGTTGCAACCCAGGATTTTTCTTTACCAAGGACATTCACTTCTATAGCATCTAAATTGAGACCCATCTTGGGTAAGGAAAAGCTTGTTTTTTTCAGTGTTAATTGGCTTTGAATTTTCTTTTTATCCAAAGTCCCTTTTACGCTTAATGAGGCAACCAATTGTCCTTTAAGATGGTTTATTTCGGAGATCATTTTTTGTAAAAAATCCAACGAATTAATTTCTAATGATAAATCACTCTTGATGGGTTGACTTCCCTTTAAGCCGGTATTTAACGCAAATTTTGGTAACTGAAATTCCAGTTTTAATTTTTTATGCTCATCGATGACTAACATCCCTGAACCTTGAAGCTGTTTCGGCGACAAGGTCATTTTTATATACCCTCCTTTAAATGGGATTACAGGAAGGGTGTCATTATTGGGTGCATGATAGTAACCGGGTTGTATAGTGAGCTGTATACTGCCCTGATTTGGTGCGGTGATTGTACCTTGGGTTGATAAGTTGGTGTATAAGCCTGTATTCTTGGCGCGTGCATTTTCAGGTTGGGTGAAATCAGTGGTGAAAGTCCATTGCCATGGATAGGTGCCGCGAATTTTTGCATCGACCAGCCAATGGTTTTCATGAATGGTGGTCATTTGGGAGTTCAAGTCGATTTGCACGTTTGGCAAAATGCCGGTTGCTGTAAGAGTGCCCTTTGAACTTGCCATGACTTTATTTTGTGCTGATTCCCATTTCAGATCATGCCATTGCGCTGTTAAGAGTTGAGTTTCATGGAGTGAATGAGGATGCCATTGGACGTCTAATTGCGCTATTTTAATTTTGAGGTTTTGATTTTGATATTCCAGTCCATTCAAAGTGAAATGATTGAATATACTTCCCTCCAGTTGTTGCATCTTTAGGGTTCCTGGCAGGTACCATTGACTTAATTTAAGAACGGTATATAAGCCTGGTGTTGTCGCGAATAAAAATACCGCGATTCCGCTTACAACAAGGAGTAATAAGAAAATCACATACGCTGTTTTTATTAAATATCGGATCATAAGTCAGGTCCCATACTAATCACCAATCGCGGTCCGTTACTGTCACGCTGCCATCGATTTGTGAGGGGTTGCGCTAATCCTACTTTAATTGGTCCTATGGGCGAAACCCACATTAAACCACCACCTGCATCATAATAACTTGCCATGGGAGCTGGATTATAAACCGATCCTGCATCATAAAATGCGATAAGATACCAATTTTTCCTGGTTTCCTTTTGAATTTCAAAACCTGCATAACTAATTAATCTGCCTGGGCCTATTGAGTTAAAACTAAATGCTTTTAAATTATCGGTGCCACCTAAGAGTAATGCAAGGGATAAAGGCTGTTGATTGATGTCATTTATTGCAGTAAAGCCCTGAATTGCATGGCCATAAAGGCGTAAGCGCAAGGGATCGATTCGTATTGCCGCTTTGATCTCAAGTGAAGCTTGCGCAAAATTAATGGTCGACAGAAGGATTTTATCGGCAACAAGACCATTCAGCGTAATATTATATCCTGAAGGTGAAAAAAGTAGATCTTTTGTTTTACTGAATGATAAAGTCGCTTTAGGATAAAGTAAAAATTGCTTCGTATTTTGTTGAAGCGTGTAATGAAATCCTTCATAAAGAGTATTGAGTGAGACAGTGCGCTGGTAGTCTTTTACGCGGTGTTGTTGCGCAAACGAGACCAAAAATGAGTTACTGTAGCCGGCTGTATAATTTAAATTGGAAAAATTACCTGTAAGCGTGTACTGATCAGTGACCTGGTTTTTTCCTGGCATGACGTATTGTGCTTGTAAGGCGTTTTGTACAAATGAACCTTGAGCCATAAGATTAAATTTATCGCCATGGCGGTTGACTGGAACTACATGCAACGCTGCTCGTCCACGAGCACCCGTATCTGTTCCATAACCAGCACCTAATGTATATGAATATTTGGACGCAGGTTCGGTGCGAATTTGAATGGGAACGCTGGTGTCGTCTGTAATTTCTGGTTTAACCAGAACAGAGCTAAAGTAACCGCTGTTGGATAGGTCGTTATTTAATTGAAGTACTTTATCTCCTGAATAAATTTGTCCGGGATGAAAGGGTACAAATCGATGCAATAATTTGGGATTGATGTAGGTAGGGTTAAATTGTACTTGACCAAAATAGTATAAGTGGCCTGTTTCAAGAATTAGAGTTATTTCTGCTGTATAGCTCTCTTCATCGATTAAGATCTCACTTTTTTTAAAGCGTGCGTGCAAGAACCCCTGATTTTCTGCAGTATCGATGAGTTTTAATTTGGCTTGTTCGTATTGTTCTGTAAAAAGTGGCTCCCCTTTGTGCAAAGGGATGTCTTTAATTACTGCCAGGAGAGCTTGGTTGTAGGAACCCTCCCCAATCAGTTCTATTCTCACGCGAGAAATATGAATTTGTGGGCCAGTATGAATCATCACAATCAATTTTTGAGCGTTAGGTCTCTGTATCCTGACATCCGCTTGGAAATAGCCGAAAGGTTGAATCGCCTGGATGACATGTTCTTTTAATTCGTCTAATTGGAATTCAGAAAGAGGTTTTAATTTTTGTAACTCACTCAAACGTTTTTCAACATTGGCTTCAACTTTACCGGATACTCCATAAACTGTAATCGAGGGATCATTATTTTTGGCAAATAATGCAAAACAAGTAATGAAGAGTATCAGGTAGATTGTTTTTTTCACGAGAGTCTCACTACTTTCTTCACTAAAAATATCCATCTTTCTTGTATCAGAAACGCTTTTAAGAATATACACTTAATCCAGAAAGAGAGCATAATATCTCTTTATGCATTTTCTGTTTCGATACTTTTGAGTCGATAAATCAAATCAAGAGCCTCTTTTGCACTCAACTGATCGGGATCAATTTGGGCTAACTCGCGCAAAACAGCTGATTGAGGTTGTGGCGATGCTAAAGTCTGTTCTTGAATCGTGACAGGAACATGATTTTGTTGCACTTGATTTAAGTAAGTGCGTGCATTCTTTAAAACTTCAGCAGGTATGCCTGCAAGCGCTGCTACCTCAAGGCCGTAACTTCGGTTTGCCTGACCTGGTTCTACGCGATATAAAAAAATAATGCGGCCAGAATCCACAGACGCTTGTAAATGAACATTACGAATACAAGGCCATTGCTGAGGAAGGTCGGTTAATTCAAAGTAATGTGTTGAAAATAAGGTATATGCTTTGATGGATGTTGCGAGATAAACACAACTGGCATAAGCTAAGGACATGCCATCATAAGTGCTCGTACCGCGGCCAATTTCATCAATAAGAACAAGACTTTCATGCGTTGCATGTCGTAAAATTTGCGCCGTTTCCGTCATTTCCACCATGAATGTAGAGCGTCCAGAAGCCAGATCATCACTTGCGCCAATGCGGGTAAAGATTCTATCAATTGGTCCTAAGGTGACGGCAGTAGCAGGGACAAAACTGCCTATGTACGCTAAAAGCACAATTAAAGCGGTTTGGCGCATGTAGGTTGATTTACCGCCCATATTGGGGCCAGTGATGAGTAAAATATTTTGGGACGGTTTAAGGTCTAAGTCATTCGTGATAAAATGTTCTTGCAACAAATGTTCGATGACAGGATGACGTCCAGCTTGAATGGACATTCGCGATTCAGGTACAAGTTTTGGACAACACCAATTAAAACTCTGGGCACGCTCTGCAAGTGTTGTTAACACATCGAGCTGAGCTAATGCTTGCGCTAATTGGGAGAGCTCATTAATATTGTGTTGAATTTCAATCAATAAATTCTCATACAACCACTTTTCACGCGCCAAAGCTTTTACTTGTGCGGACAAAACCTTTTCTTCAAAGTGTTTTAATTCTGGCGTGATGTAACGCTCTACATTTTTTAAGGTTTGTTTTCTATGGTAATGAGTAGGGGCTTTGTCTGACTGGCTCTTGGATAATTCAATGTAATAACCATGAACGTTGTTAAAGCCAAATTTCAAAGTAGATAGACCTGTACGTTGTTTTTCAGCTTGTTCCAGGTGGAGCAGCTTTTCATTGGCACGTGTACTGAGCATTTGTAATTCATCAAGCTCTTCGTCAAAACCAGGGGCAATGACGCCACCATCACGAATTAATACAGGGGGATTTTCGATGATGGCCGAGGTAATTAATTGTTGCAGCTCTGGTAAGGGCTTAATGCATTTTTTTATTTGCTCAGTTAGCGTGCTTTGATTGGCATGAAGGAATGCATTCAGCTCGGGAAGTATGGTTAACGTATTGCCTAATGCGACTAAATCACGTGGTCGTGCTGATTTTAAAGCGATGCGTGAGACAATTCGTTCCACATCACAGGTTTGTCGCAACAATTGGTGCAGCGCAACATCTTGCTGTAAACGCATGATTTCTGAAATGGATTGTTGGCGTTCCTGAATGCAGCGATGTTGCTTTAAGGGGCGTCCCAACCATCGTTTGAGCAGGCGACCGCCCATGGCGCTGGCAGTCTTGTCTAATATGGATAACAGACTGTTTTCATGCCCGCAGCTGATGTTTTCAAATAATTCCAAATGTTTTTGTGTTGAGGCATCAAGCTGCAAATAATCCTGAGTGTGTTCCAGCGTAATGGTTGTTAAATGGGGAAGTGCTTGTTTTTGAGTCGTGTGTAAGTACGCCAATAAAGCACCTGCCGCAACTAATGCGGTCGGATGTTCTTGTTCACCAAAAGCAGCAAGATTGCTCACTACAAATTGTTCGCATAAAAGCTTTTGGGCGCTATCACGACTAAACTCCCAACCTGGTCTCGGTTTCACTGGGAAATTGAGGCAATATTCTTCTACTGGAGAAGATTCATGGATGAGCAGTTCAGCAGGTTGAAGTCTGGTCAGTTCTGCAATAAGTTGATTCTTTTCCGCCAGCTCCATTAAATGAAAACGGCCGCTACTTAACTCAACCCATGCAAGACCAATTTTTTGTTTTTGCTGATGGATAGCCACCAATAAATTATCTTTTTTAGCATCCAAAAGCGCTTCATCAGTGACTGTTCCAGGGGTAATGATGCGCGTTACTTGCCGCTCAACCGGGCCTTTGCTCGTTGCTGGATCACCTATTTGTTCACAAATGGCGACTGATTCACCTTTTTTGATGAGTCGTGCCAGATAATTTTCTATCGCATGATAAGGAACACCTGCCATCGGGATAGGTTTTCCTGCAGATTGACCACGATGGGTCAACGTGAGGTCTAAAATGTGTGACGCACGTTTGGCATCATCAAAAAATAACTCATAAAAGTCGCCCATACGATAAAGAAGGAGCATGTCAGGGTATTCAGATTTGATGCGCAAATATTGTTGCATCATTGGGGTGTGGGCAGTAGTCATCAACGGTTTACTTGAATGAAATTGCAGGGATTTTAACAAAATCATCAAAAGGTAAATAGCCCCTCGAGTTTAATAAATACCCCTGGATTCAAAAGTTGAATCTGGGATATTATCATTGATTCATAACGAACACGCAAAGGACATGCAATGTTAACTCCAATGGATGTTAAGACGGCCTAAACAGCACGACAAATTGTTGAGGAACGCAATCTTCCCCATGTCAAAGTAGGTCTATTTGATATTGACTGGGTAATGCTCGGCAAGTACATGAGCCGTAATAAGTTCTTCTCGGCTATTGAGAGTGGTTTTTCGTTTTGTGATGTGGTTCTGGGTTGGGATTCCAAAGACAAACTTTATGATAATGCAACCTATACAGGTTGGCACACCGGTTATCCTGATACCCTGGTGCGTATTTTACCAGAAACATGTCGTGAGCTTATTTTTGAAGAAAATAAACTGTTATTTATGGCTGAATTCGCAGGTAAAGCAGAAGCCTTATGTCATCGCGCTTTGCTGCGTAGAATAGTTCAAAAAGCGGATTCAATGGGATTTGTTGCCTATGGCGCGTTGGAATATGAGTTTTTCATGTTTGATGAAACCCATGACAGCGTGCGTGCAAAAGGGTTTCGCGATTTAAAACCGATCACTCCTGATGTTTTTGGTTATTCGATACTTCGCAATACCGTCCATGCTGATTTATATCATCAAATCCTTAATATGAGTGAAATCATGGATTTTCTCATTGAAGGGTTGCATGCAGAAACATGGCCCGGAGTCATTGAAGCAGCAATTGCGGTGGATAAGGTTGATGCAGCAGGAGATAAGGCCGCTTGATTTAAAACATTCATGAAGGTTTTAGCTCAGCGCAACAACAAAATGGCGACCTTTATGGCCAAATGGTCCCCTGATTATCCTGGACAAAGTGGACACATCCATCTTTCTTTGCGTCATAAAAATAATCAAGACAGTGCTTTTTACGATCCTTCGATGCAACACAATATGAGTAAAATACAAAGACATTTTCTTGCCGGTCAACAAAAATTAATGCCTGAGTTTTTGGCAATGGTTTCACCGACGGTGAATAGTTTTACACGACTCATTCCTGGATTTTGGGCACCAACTGACGCCACCTGTGGCGTAGAAAATCGTACTACTGCACTACGAGTAATACCTGGAAGCGACAAGTCACAACGAGTT
The DNA here is from genome assembly GCA_051657005.1 of Legionella sp. GTDB lineage: Bacteria > Pseudomonadota > Gammaproteobacteria > Legionellales > Legionellaceae > Legionella. Next base: position 9,806 of record JBOFJV010000290.1, read on the forward strand.
GAGTATCGTTTAGGCTCCGCCGATTCAAATCCTTATTTGGCTTTGGCGGCGGCGTTGGGTTCCGGTTTGTATGGGATTGAATATGAATTAGAACCTTATCCCGAACTCAAAGGCAATTCATACGCACAAACGCATCAAGAAGATCTTGCATTACCCAGAACGCTCTGGGAAGCGGCTACGCGGCTCAAAGAGTCAAAAGCAGCACGCTCTTTATTTGGTGACGAATTTGTAACGCATTTTGCTGCTTCCCGTGAATGGGAGGAACGTGAATTTAGCCGTCATATTACCGATTGGGAATTAGACCGTTATTTTGGAATTATTTAATTTGGATTTTTGAATATGAACGATACATTAAAAGTCTTTTCTCCTGTAGATACTTCACTTTATGTGGAGCGTGCGTTTGCCAAGGAAGATGAGATCCAGCGTGCATTGGATAGTGCACTGGCTGCAAAAAAATATTGGGCTAACACATCACTTGCAGAACGTGAACGATACTGTAGTGCTGCAGTTGACGTTCTTGTTGCCAACAGGGACGAGATTGCTAAAGAAATTTGCTGGCAAATGGGTAGGCCAATCGCTTATGCTGCAGGAGAGATTAATGGCCTCGAAGAACGTGCTCGTTATATGATAGCTGCTGCAAATGCAGTACTGGCTCCGATTACTATACCTGAAAAGATAGGGTTTACCCGTTATATTAAACGTGAACCACTATGGGTAACTTTTGTCATTGCACCGTGGAATTATCATTATCTTACAGCAGTGAATGCGATTATTCCGGCAATTATGGCGGGTAATGTGGTTCTGCTGAAGCATTCCGCACAAACGCCACTGGTAGCGGAACGGTTTGCTCAGGCATTTAACGAGGAAGATCTTCCTCAAGGGGTATTTCAATATTTGCATTTAACGCATACTGATACAGAAAAGGTTTTACACAATCCAACCATAAATCATGTGGCATTTACAGGTTATGTTGCTGGTGGGACGATGATAGAGCGTGTAACTGCAGGTCGTTTTATTCATGTTGGATTAGAGTTAGGTGGGAAAGATCCAGCTTATGTACGTTTCGATGCTGATATTGATAAAGCAGTGGAGACGCTGATGGATGGGGCATTTTTTAACTCTGGCCAATCGTGTTGTGGTATTGAGCGTATCTATGTTCATAAAGACGTTTATGAACGTTTTGTGTCTAAAGCGGTAGCCTTTGTGAGGCAATACAAACTTGGCCGCCCTGATGATCCTGAAACAACATTAGGTCCGTTAGTCAGTGCCTCTTCGGTAGAATTTATTCGTGGTCAAATTCATGAAGCGTTAACTCAAGGTGCTGTTGCTCATATTGATAGCCGTGATTTTCCTATGGATAAGCCGGGTTCATCTTATATGGCACCTCAACCATAAAATGCGCGTGATGACTGAAGAGACATTTGGGCCTGTAGTGGGCATTATGTCTGTTGATAGCGATGCTGAGGCAATTGCATTAATGAACGACAGTGATTATGGACTCACCGCAGTTCTGTTTACTCAGGATATAGCTCAGGGGGTTGCTCTGGGAGAGCAAGTGCACACGGGAACTTTTTTTATCAATCGGTGCGATTATTTAGATCCTGCATTGGCGTGGACTGGCGTTAAAAATTCTGGACGAGGATGCACGTTATCTTCTGTTGGGTATTAATTTTTGACACGACCCAAGTCTTTTCATATTAAAACTATTCTTTAGAAAGGAAGTACTCAATGAGCACATCTTCTTTGACGGCGAACTGGAATTATCCAACTTCAATCCGAGTAGGCGCGGGGCTGGTTCATGAACTTGTTGAAGTATGTAAGGCATTAAGTATTCAATCCCCATTATTCGTTACGGACAGTCAGCTTGCTCAGTTACCTGTAATCCAATCTGTAGTGGAGTTGTGTCGCGAGGCAGGCTTACGTATTGCTTTATTCTCAGAGGTTAAGGCGAACCCTACGTGTGAAAATGTGACAACAGGGGTTGCTGCTTATATTCAGGGGCAACATGACGGTGTGATTGCTTTTGATGGCGGTTCGGCTTTAGATGCAGGTAAAGCCATTGCTCTGATGGTCTTGCAAAAGCGTTCGCTATGGGATTTTGAAGATGTAGGCGATAATTGGAAACGCGTGGAAGTACAGGGTATGGCTACCATTATTGCGATACCTCCTACAGCAGGAACGGGTTCAGAGGTTGGGCGTGCTTCAGTGATTACTGATACCAAGGAACAACGGAAAAAGATTATTTCCCATCCTAAAATGTTGCCGTCCATGGTTATTTTAGATCCTGAACTTACTGTTGCATTACCACCTCATATTACCGCAGCAACAGGAATGGATGCATTATCGCACTGTCTGGAGGCTTATTGCGCTCCTGGTTATCATCAGATGGCGGAGGGCATTTCCTTGGAAGGAATACGCTTGATAAAAGAATATCTGCCTCGAGTAATGCACGATGGAAGTGATGTGAATTCCAGAACTCAAATGCTTGTTGCTTCTTTAATGGGAGCGACTGCCTTTCAACGAGGCTTAGGAGCGATGCACGCACTTGCTCATCCTTTGGGTGCAATTTATGATGCACATCATGGACGATTAAATGTTATTTCGATGCCTTATGTACTGCAAGCGAACCGATAGGCAATAGAGCAGCGCATGATACGATTGGCAGTATACCTGCAACTTGATAATGGATTCGATGGCATTCTTGACTGGATATTCAAGTTGCGAAAGGAGTTGGCAATCGAACACAGTTTGGCTGAGATGGGAATTGATGAAAAAAATGTGATCCGTATCGCGACGATGGCAACCGAAGATCCTTCAGCACAAAGTAATCCAATTCTTTGTGATGCACAGCAATATAAGGCGATTCTCATGGCGGCAATTCATGGGGATTGTTCTTTTTATCTTGCTAAAACGGGTGTTGGATTTGCAGAAACTTAGTAGCTCATCTCTTGGTGATAACTTAAGAAAATGGTATTGACTCGTAACCTGGGTATAGCGAAGCGGAACCAGTTTTTATTGTTTTTTTCACAACCTCTGGTTCCGCTTCGCTGCACCCAGGCTACACTATCGTTTAAGTTGACACTATTAATAGTCCAGCTCCACAGGTAAAAGGAATCAGCATGAATATTGGCATTCTGCAATGTGATGAAGTAGAAAAAGAATTAATCTCGGCACACGGGACTGATCCTGAAATGTACGCAGAGTTACTCTATCAAGCAGAACCTAGGTGTACTTTTTCCGTCTATGATGTTCGTTCCGGTGAGTTACCCCATTCTATTGATGCTGCAGATGCTTATCTTATTACCGGGAGTCGCCATGGTGTTAATGATTGATTTTCCTGGATTTCCATGCTTGAAGATTTTGTACGAGAACTCCACACCCAAAAGAAAAAAATCATTGGAATTTGCTTTGGTCATCAGCTTATTGTGAAGGCATTAGGTGGCCAAGTGATTAAGTCACCTAAGGGATGGGGAATTGGGATGTCCGTTAATAAAATGATCCAAAATAAACCTTGGATGAGTCCACTTTTGGATGCGCTTAACTTAATAGTGAGTCATCAGGATCAAGTTGTAGCACTTCCTTTGATGGCAGAAGTATTGGCTGCAAGTGATTTTTGTCCATTTTATCTGCTTCAGATTGGCGATAATATTGTTACAGTACAAGGCCATCCGGCGTTTACTAAAAGCTATTCTCAGGCATTAATTGAAACCAGAAAAAGCAAATTAGGTAACGCATTATCCGAACAAGGCTTAAAATCATTACAGCTAAAATGTGATGATGTTGTGTTTGCTCATTGGATTGTTAATTTTCTACATGAAAAATAGACACTCATAAAACTACCTAAATGTATTATTTTAGTCGTATTGATGCATGAAAAAATCATAATGGCTAAAGATGGTTAATGTTTTGATTTAGGGATTTCTTACTATTTTATTTAAATATCAATAGGTCATGGTTGTATTGAAATTTATTTGCTAGAATCAAAGAGGATTTTTTAAAAAATATTAAACTAATATATAGGGAGAATGATATGAACCGTTTAGCTCTGATTGCTGCAACAGGTTTTTTGGCATTAGCGTTAACTGCATGTGGTGAGCACGGTAATAAGCAACCAGCTGCTGGAAATGAAAACAATACCACTACAACAACTCAACCATCTCCAAATCAACCTGCTGGCGAAGGCCAAACTCAAGGCCACTAAAATTTTTAGCCTGGGTGTTAGATAAAGCGACAACACCCAGGCCTACTCTCGGAATCCTAATGAGCGATTTTGATCTTTTAATTAAAGAAATTGCTTTGGTTTTAAAGAAAAAAAATTGGCAACTCGTTACCGCGGAGTCTTGTACTGGCGGGCTCGTGGCAGGTTTTCTTACTGAAGTTCCAGGAAGTTCTGTTTGGTTTGAACGCGGATTTGTGACCTACAGTAATTTAGCGAAAGAGGAAATGCTGGCGGTTACCAGACATCTCATTGAGGAATATGGTGCAGTGAGTGAATCTGTTGCTCAGGCTATGGCAACTGGCGCTTTGCAACATAGTGGCGGACATATCGCTGTATCAGTTACAGGTGTTGCGGGTCCAGATGGTGGCAGCATTGAAAAACCGGTAGGCACCGTGTGTTTTTGTTGGGCTGCATTGGGTATGGCACCTAAAACATTAAGAAAGCAATTTACTGGAACGAGACAAGACATTCGATTCGCTGCATGCCAAGAGGTTTTATCAGGAATTCTTTCATATATTAACAACTGATTGTTTCTCCAATGATTCTTTTTAATACTATTTCCCAATAGACTCAGAGGATTAGTTTTTTTATTTTTTGTGAATCTCTTGGCAGTCAATCCATTACTCGCTACCAAACCACCCAACATTGGAAATTTTTCCTTAGCCAGTTCGCAACAGCCAGGTCCATTTTTTTCTTTTGGTCAAAATATCGTTGATAAAAAGCAACTGATTTTTGCTGCTAATCCAAGCTATCTGTACAGTCAAACACAAAGTATTTTGGAGGGAACTCCTTCGTTACTTGATGGAATCACAGACTCATCTTCTTTATTACTCACAATCACACTTGCTTTAAATTATAAAAATGGCAATCAAAATCTATCGGGTATGGGTGATCTGGTAATCCCCCGCAAAATAACTGATGTCAAAAGTAGAATTTTTTCGTAACCTATAACGAAGGAGATTCTTCATGAAAAGATCAAAATTTACAGACAGCCAAATCCTATCGATTTTAAAACATGCCGAAGGAGGTACCCCTGTTTCAGAACTTTGCCGCGAACATGTCATTAGTGCAGCAACATTTTATAAATGGCGAGCCAAATTTGGAGGAATGGATGCCTCGATGATGTCGCGCTT
>JBOFJV010000291.1:0-5897 GCA_051657005.1 Legionella sp.
AAAAAAGAACGCAGCTTTTCCAGCGATCCACTGCAAGTGACTCGCTATGCAAGTATTTTCACACGCCATTTTTTAAATGAAAAAATCGAATGTGCCTATAAACACTTCCCAGGCCATGGTAGTTCGACTAAGGACTCTCATCTTGGTTTTGTTGATGTAACAGACACCTGGCAACCCTATGAATTAGAACCCTTTCAAAACTTAGTACATTTGAATGCATCGTGTCATGTCGTGATGACGGCACATATTGTAAATCGCCAATTGGATGCATCAGGACTTCCAGCTACGCTGTCACATAAAATACTCACCGATCTCTTACGCAAGCAACTTCATTTAAAAGGTGTTATTATTACAGATGACATGCAAATGAAAGCGATTAGTGACAATTATGGATTAGATCACGCTTTGGTACTGGCGATCAATGCAGGCGCTGATATGCTGATATTCGGCAACAATTTATCAACTGAATCTCAAGATCCAGTTCAAGTCATCGACATCATTGAAGCTAAAGTTCAATCAGGTGAAATCAGTAGACAAAGAATAGACGAAGCGTATAAACATATAGTGGCTTTAAAAAAATCATTGAATTAGTACGTTTAGTAGCATGGGTGCAGCGCAGCGGAACCCATGGTTCTGTGCAAAATCAATAAACCAGGGTTTCGCTGCGCTGCACCAAGGCTACGATTATCTCGTAAATTGACGCCATTAGGCCGATTGGCCTTAACCAGCACGAGTAAATTGAATCGTGACATCCACATCAACGCCTGGAGAACCGGTTAGTTTTCCTTTTGCATTTCCGGATGTTTGAGAAAAATTGCCGCGTAAATTACCGTATTAAAACAACGCCATCAAGACAAATTCCTTCTAATCGTGCAGTAGCATGCTCCGGACACAAAAAACTTCCTGAACTACGGTTTGCATTCACTTCTAATGTAAAACCACCTAAAACGTCTGGAACGCTTACTGTCCCTGCTCCTTCATAACTGCAATCCAACCACCAGTTCGACGCTTTGCCAGAACCTACCCAAGATCCAGCCACATTATTGCATGCATTAGGATCTGAATAGAATTTAAAATCAGCATGTGATATGCCTGCAAAAGACATTGCCACCGTAAATCCAATAAGTAATTTTAATCTCATAACTCTTCCTTAATAATAATGATAAAAATAAAAACAACATGCATGTAACTTGGTTTTCAGGAACTTATTATTACGTTAGCAAATAACAAGCACAATCATCCAGACTCTATGAAACTTGAATACGAGGTGAAGAACATTCATATACGTACAAATAAATTGGCTTCGTTAATTGATGAATTACTGGAATCTTTTTGTAATGCGACAGAGCAGCTACAGATTGGCATTTGTTAAAAAATTGCTCTGGACACTGCTTCGTATCATAAAAATCGACATACGATATCTTATCGATTTTACCTTGAGATAAATCACGTAAAAAGGAATTATTCCAATATTGGTATTGATTAATATCACCACAGGGTATGGCATAAATAGGCTCATTGGGCATAAAGAAACTTAATGCGGCGGCATTACCAAAATAGCCAGTTACTACAGGCTGTCCTTTTTTGAGAATTTCAGGTTGTTGAATTGCTTGTTGTATGACGGTATAAGCCCTGCCCTTTTTTAAATAAGATGCAAGAGGCCACGAATTCACCGCAATCATTCCAATACTAATACATAAAAACAGCGGGTAAATGATCTTGAAAAGACGGTGATATTGAAATTGGGCTATAGTATATCCGGTCACTAAAGCGATATTAACTCCGAGCGGTGTTAAATAAATCACCCGCGCATCCCCTCCAAATAAGGTTGCTGTACACCAAAAAACAAATCCAAAAAATAAGGTAGTGTAGGTCATCTCCAAGATTGAATTATTCGCTGTATCTTGAGTTCGTCGATATTTAAACCATCCCCAGACAACTAATAACAAGAAAACGGAATAATTAATAATAGAAACGGACAATAAATTGAATAAACTATGCAGTACTGTCAAATGATTTTGCGTTTGACTATGAAAGTTGAGTAAATATTTGATTGAGATCCACTGATGATTGATATTCCAATATAGAATTGGAGAGACCATAATCATAACGAGCAATCCGGCAAGATAAAAATGCATGCTTTTGAACAGATATCTCTGTTTTGAAAAAGCAACATAAAAAAGTAACCCTAATACACTCACCACAGCCGTATATTTAGATAAGATCATCGCACCAATAAAAAAAGCAGTGCAGTACAAATCGATCGCGCGCTGCATTAAAAGAAATCGAGAAAAATAATAAAAAGACACAATGGTAAATAAGTTCAGAGGTGCATCGTACAAAACGCGAACAAAAATACTTTCTGTAGTCGTTGGTAAAACCGCCCAAATCAAGGCACTCATTAGTCCCACTTGTCGATTTTGCAAGAGGCAGCCTGTTTTGTATACGTAATAAGAACCTGCAATCAAGCAGAAAAACCCAACCACATTAATCGAAAAATAAGTATTACCAAAGAGTGAATGCGTGATATAAAAGAAGTAAGCAATCATGGGAGGGCCATCAAAATATGACCATGCCAAATGCTTTCCCCACGCATAATAATAAAAGCTGGTAATTGTTGGAACAATGAAAAAAGTTGCAAGGAATAGACAACCGATGTAAACCATTAAAAGAGGTTTTGCTGCTTTTTCATTCCACATCATAGATCACCAAATTCCTTTTCATTCTAAATTATCAAAGTGGATGATAGTACCATAAATGCGCAGATATCATCGTATTAACCAATTGTTTTTTCTGTTGCATCAGATCACGATTATTATTAAATAAAATTAAGGAAACAATTGAGCTTTTAAGCGAAGCGATTGGCACTAAAAGGTGCAGGATCAATAATTAAGTCCTCTCCGGTAATCATTTCAGCAAGTAAACGCCCAGTGATTGGCCCTAGAGTCAAACCATGATGCGCATGACCAAAAGCAAGCCATAGTCCATCATGACGAGGAGCTTGGCTAATAATTGGAAGCATATCAGGTGTACACGGCCGACTTCCCATCCAGGGGAATTCATCAAGTCGTTCGTTTAGAGGCAATAAGGAGCGTGCAATCGGTTCGACACGATTAAGTTGTACTGGTGTTTTTTGTGCATCACGGCGCGCAAATTCGACTCCTGTAGTTAAGCGAATTCCTCTGCTCATTGGTGCGATCATATAGCCATTATCAACATCAAGCACAGGATGACCCAATTGAGCATTGTGTTGCACACTGTAATGCATATGATATCCACGTTTGACGGCGAGTGGAAAATGATATCCAAGTCGAGTACATAAAACATCAGACCAGGGTCCTAATGCAATAACCACCGAGTCAGCCTTGATTTCACCTTGTTCTGTTTTAATTGTCCATTGATTGGATAATGTTAACGCATCACCTATACAGAAACGACCGCCAATGCGTTCAAAATAACGTGCATACGCAGCAACAAGTTCTCCAGGATCGTTAACCGCTTCGGCATCAATATAGCGAAGAGCGCCTAATAATGAAGGATCAAGATCAGGTTCAGTTTTTTTTAATAAACAGGCATCAAGAGACTCAAATTGGACGCCATACTCAGTACGACATTTTTCGGCAAATTGTGTTTCTGTATCCTGCTTTTTCGTGGATCGGAACACCTTCAACCATCCTCCCTGGCGAAATAAGTGACTGACTCCTGCATGTTCTGCCAAAAAATGATGTTCAGATACACTGTATTGGATCAGATTCGAATAAGAGCGCGCGATTTCCGCATGACGGGATGCGTTTGAATTCAACCAATATTTCCATAAAAAAGGTGCGGTTTTAACTAGCGATGACAAATGGTAGCGTACGTCGGGAGAAGCATTTAAAGCATACTTCATCAAAGAAGAAAGCGCTCTTGGAAAAGCATAAGGATACACTCCTTCACGTTGAATTACTCCTGCATTACCAAATGAAGTTTCATGCCCAGGTAACTTTAAATCCACCAACGCAACGGCACGTCCTCGCATTTGCAAATGAGTTGCAACGGATACCCCGATGACTCCACCCCCAAGTACTACACAATCAAATTTCATCGAACATCCTTGTGTTAAAAGAACCTGGTTAAAACTTTATAAGTGATGCTCATGATTATCCGGTAAAATCTCGACCACATGGGCAAGCCATTTTTTATTATCTGCCCTAACGATGGTATTTGTACGTCCATAAAGCTTATCATTTAAATGGCACTGAATCAGGGAGGCAAAAGATCGATTGCATCCCACGGTGAAATAATTTCGATCTTGAGTAAGAATTTGTACATGATTTTGTTTTAACAGCGTGCCAAAAGAAATATGCGTGTTCAATACTCCATCTCTTATTTTTTGTGGCAACGAGCTAAAATTCATCGTGATAAATGCGAGCTCAACGATTGTTGCTTCATTTTTTGCTTGTGCACTATCCGGTTTGTTTCTTTCTTTATTACTGTCAATCAGCATCAAAATGGAGCGATGATAGGTACTATTAGACTTATCTAATTGTGCGGACAAGGTTTTAATAATCGCCGTTCGCCCATAATATTGTTCTATAGCTTTGGTCATTAAAGGTTGCGTCAGCAAATAATCGTAAGGCTTAGGCAGAGCATTCACGCTCATTGTTGTGACGCTTTTCTCTTGCTCAGTTAGATTGCTGATCGGTAACTGAATTGTTTTCGACTCAGAAGCACCGTTCACAGCTACCACTTTAAATAGCAATAACACTGTGATTAAAGGAATAACAAGAAAAAGTTTTCTAATTAATTTTATCAAAATAAATAGTATCATTTACGCTCTGCTAGAAAAAACCCTGGTTAAGCCTAGCTTACCCAGGCTACTCTCTCTACTATAAATGATTCACCGTAAAGAACAAGCTTTTAGACTCCAGGATTAAAATGTCAAACTATGTCCATGCTCATGTTCATCCTCTTCTTGTTTCAGCTCAAATTGTTCTTCTTCAACTTCTTCTTCACTGTCTGCAACTTTTTCTTCATCATGAGGTTGAGCATGATGGTTCGTTGTTTGAGTCGCAACATCTTCAGGAGTAAGATTGAGCGAATTCATAGCAGCATTTAGTGCAAGCAGTGCCATTAATTCTTGTGAATCAGCATCCAGTGCAAAACCTATCAGATGCAGATGGCCGTGTGGACAGCTAACAACAGCGATTGCAGGTGTAAACACAAACAAGGTATTTGGATTTCTACGTGGTGGATTTTCTTCCGCTCTTTCTTCAGATCTGTCTTCAGTTCTTTGCTCTGCACCTTGTTGTAATCCTTCTTAATCAGTATGTTTTTCTTGTTTTGGTGATCCTGGTGGTGTAGGCATATCATAGCTCCTTATTGTTGTTATTTTAATCCTCAGTAAATCAGCTTCTGCTGCAGAAGCTGATTTTATTTAGACTCTGTCTTTTTCGAGAGCAATTTTACATATTTTGGTAGACCAAATATACAAATTAATTCATTTAGTTACTATATGGGAAGAAAAAATTTTTACTCCTTAGAGCAAATGCCGTTTGATCACGTAGTTCTATCTATAATTTTTTCAACTCTCTTGCTATAAGCTCAGGAAATAAGGAAGATTTGGCTCTTTCCCATTTAAGGGGGCATCTCTAATCACCCACAGAGCACCTTAACACGCACTCTGTAATTTTCAAATATTCTAAAACCATAAGCTATTCGCTGAATTAGTTTCATTTTACGATGAAACCCTTCTGTGATTCCATTTGATTTACTAAACCGGTAACTACTCACCCCTATACGCCACTGCGTGTCGTACATGGGTGAACGAACTATATTTAGAAAAAAATTGAAAAAAATCAAAAAAATCAAAAAATACTTGACATGTTTTTTTGTGTTAAATTTCAAAATTCACTGAA
>JBOFJV010000292.1:0-2393 GCA_051657005.1 Legionella sp.
CACAGAAGGGTTTCATCGTAAAATGAAACTAATTCAGCGAAGAGCTTATGGTTTTAGAAAATTTGAAAATTACAGAGTGCGTGTTAAGGTGCTCTGTGGGTGATTAGAGCTGCCCCCTTAAATGGGAAAGAGCCCAATAAAGTAATCACCTCAGGAAGTTTTTTGAACCAGGGAATATAATCATTCGCACCATCATTCATTAAAACAACCAACCATCCATTTTTGGATAATTGATTGGCTAAATGCTCTAACAATACCAAGGATTGAGTTTGTGCTCCGCCATTGACAAGAATCACTGCCACATAAGGTTCTTTTTGAGCAGGCCAATGAGATAAATTAATCTCTTTACCATCAACCTTAATCTCCAGATGATCAGCAAAAACAGCAGCACACAGGCAAAAAAATACCAGCATCATCCTTAAAAAATAATTCATATCGTCCTGAAAATTGTAAAATGAGCTGCTCGGTAACTCTTCTTAATCATTAAGCTCTATCCCTGCCGCATCCAACATGTCTCGAGCTTTTTCTCCCAAAATTTGGTGAGCCATTCCAGTAGGATGAACCAAATCAAAGAACAGATAACCATTACATGCATCTTGATTCATTTTAGGTTGCGACGCTGCAACCATTTTTAAAACGGATTTTTTAGTGATGTCATCGACTACTGAATTCACACAGGTGTCAGTAATATTAGTAAATCCATAAGTTTGTGGATGTTCCATTACATCAACAAATGCTTGATGAAGATCATAATAAAACCATTCTACATCGGGATGGTTTTTTTTAAATTGACTCACTGAATATTTTAACTTCGCATTATGTACTTCAGTAAGATAAGTCATTTCTTCAACCGAATCAAACTCCATTGCCGCAGGGGTTTTGCCCAAATCGGGCAAGTTCACTACTAGAATATGTTTTGCACCTTTATCAACTAAACGCTGCAAACTATTTACAATTCCGGTATGTACATCGTTTACTGCTTTATCCATTTCAGAAGGAAAAGCAAGATAGTTATTCGCACCAATCAAAACTACAAAAAGACTGTCTTCACTTGCTTTATCATGATGTTCCAACAAATAATTATTGATTTCCATTCTTAGGGTAAATAATACATCATCATCCCTCTCTTCCTCGGAAACTCCTGCACCGCCATAAGCATAATCCAATAAATGAGAAGATGAGCCTTCAGGAAAATAAGAGGCAATTACATGCTCAATCCATACATGCCCATTAGTAAAACGACCTTTATAATAAGGCGGAGATGATGGTAATTGATGGTTCATAAATTCATATAAATTACCATTATCAGACAAACTATCACCAAACACGACAATATTATGTAGGGGCGTGGCTGAAACCAGCCCGGAAAATAAAAAAGCACTTATAGTTGCTAGAAGTCTCATGAATACCCTTATTTTTAACTCTAAACACAGTTGCATTTAATAAACTTTTTCGAAAAAGTTACGCTAAAGGAGATAAAGCATTCGAAACCTCATGTAACTTTGTCTACACTATGGCTCTTCGCCCAATATCTCCTCTCACTTCGCTTTTTGTAGCGAGTTTTCGAAGAAGTCTAATGACCAATGACTTCTGAATTTTGAAGAGTTTATCTGATTGTTTTAAAAACAAAAACTTAAGCATTATAGTATGAAAAATCATTTTTAATCAATTTTTTTACACAATCAATAGAATCAATATTTTTATATATTTATCAATAAGTTAATTAAAACTGCATCGCATATCAACAACTCATAAAATCAAACTATGCCTATTTAATAAACAACAAGGCCTTCGTGTTTATTGCGCCGAAAATAAAAGATATTTACAGTCATGTTTTCACAAGGTGGTGCGGTACCGTGCATTACTGAAAAGACAAATCCTGAGAGCAGGCATGGGTAAAACAAAATAGTGCTCGGATTAAAATGAAAGACGTTAAGTTCACACTAACAGCCAGTGAAGAAACCACCTATACTTTTTTCACACCAGTAACAGCAGGTCTTGTTGTACTTAGAGCGAAGCGAAACCCGGGATTCCAAGGTATCGACACTTATTAGCTGGTAGAGTTAACCAGTCACCTGGCCAACCCCCCATTTAGAACCCATCGTGCCCTACTAAGGCAATGGGCTCAAGACAATTGCATTACATACTCATACCTTATCAATCAGAACAATAGGTGTATTATTTTTGCATCTGGTAGTGGATACTTCTTTACGAATAGGTCGAATTTATGCCAGTCGAACGACTTGCGTTGACTCAGCATATTGAGCCATTTAAATATTATCCTCTTGGCTTCGTACAGAAATTTTGACACCATTTTGAAATTGAAACTTACACCATAATACTGCACATGGCCTCTCAATTTGGCACAGAAGGTTTTCCATATTCCAGCAAGC
>JBOFJV010000293.1:0-5962 GCA_051657005.1 Legionella sp.
CCAGTTATTTACAAACTATGCAAAATAAGGGAATAAATCCTTTGGTTGCTGTAGCTATGGCATTGAACAATCAACGTTAGAGTACAGTTTCTTTCATCCCTGTACGTCACGCAGTGGCGTATAGGGGTGAGTAGTTACACACAAATTATAAAAAAGATGATGAAGTACACAACAGAAAACAACCACTTGAGTTCATTCAGGTAGATTTTGAATCGCTAGCTGATTGTAAAAGCTTTATGGAACTGATTCAAAGTAAGTATCAAGGATCTGGACACATAATATATGATGGATTAAAAGCGTCTCCCCAAAAAGCGAGACTGCGTCTTTCTCCTCAATATGTGGCTGCATTAAATCAAACGGGTGATGCCCAAGATCTCCCTTACACGCAAAAACCAGCGCAACAATTTCTCAAAGGCTTAGGCGTTAAAGAAGATGCTGACGCTTGTTTATCTGAAAAAGCAAATAAAACTCCTGTCTCTAAAGAAGGTAATCACGATGTAACCATCCAAAGCTTTTCCTCTCCCCAACCCGATCGGTCTCAAGAGCTAGTAATTACCGGGAAACGTATTGATCGCTTAAGAAAAAGTGCCAAAGTTTATGTAAATACCGATATTGTACCTAAAGGTCGTTTTGCTGCAGTCATCAGTACAGGTACAATGAAGGAGCAAGATCAATCGCTATCCATAAAAGATCGAACCCATTGGCAAAATCTCGCCGTTGGAATTTGTCATGTTCAGGAAATCGATTTATTAACCACCAAAAAGATATTATCTAATGGCAAAGCTGTAAATACACCAAGAACAGGACGTATTGAAGAACATGATCCTGCTCTTCTGTTACTTTCAAGTCCCGCATTAAATTTTCGCTATGGGACTGCAAAACATTTAAGCAAAGACGCACAACGCGAATACATTGCAGCCATGTACCGTAACCTATTTCATACAACGTTACAAGAAAAAAGAGAATACATTGCCCTGCCCGCAGCAGGCCTGGGAGAGTTTGGCGGCGATCCTGAAATGTATTTCAGTACTCTAATGCAAGTAGCCAAAGAATTTCCCCAATTAAACATCATTTATCATCCAGCAGCCTATGGAAAAAAATTTAATGACGCTGTAGATAAAGCAAAACCACATAATGTGGTCAAAACCTCTAAAGACGTAATGCTTATTGCGAATGAATTGACGCAACAAGAAAAGCCTTGAGCATTCCATAACCCATCAGATTGTGATGTAGTCTACGGAGTTTATGACGTAGGTGAATATTGGAAAAATGGATATGGTGCAGGTTATGTCGGTGAAGAACATGTCGGTGCCATGACTACAGCTGCGCTTAACAGTCGATTACTTAATCCAGATGCATATACGAACGTTATTGAGACTAGACTAACCAGACTACCGACACGCCTTACTGACGAACAAGTTTATGACCTTAGACGGTTAAGACGGAGCTTGGAAAAAGAACTTGAAAGCAATTGGCCCTATCCGAATAAGGCGCGTAAAGCTGAGAAAATAGAGGCGCTAAATGCGTTGTTGGATTACTCTGAAGATGGGAAATTGCTCGATGCGATAGAGCTTGTCAAAACGGAATACCCACAAGTGCTTGAGGGCAAGGTCAGTACACGAACCGCTGATTTATTCCAATCGATAATGGATAGTGTACCTCCCACTGAAAAAGCAGAAATGGAACTCAACATATAATTAAGATACACCACGTAGCCTGGGTGGAGCGCATAGCCGTCAGGCTAAGAACCAAATGCAATCAAAAGTAGGTTGGATCTTGAGGTATCGGCACTTATTGTTAGTAGTATATTATATGAGCATTGTGCCGTCGTTGCGAGCCGTAGGCGAAGCAATCAAGCGTCCTTTTGGGCTTCAGATGCACTGATTCGCTTTTTTAAGGTCACTGGGTTGATTCGCCTATGGCTCGCAACAACGGATGTATTTGCTAAAAACCTACTTGCAAAATATGTATCGATACCTCAAGACCAAACCTACGTTTAATAAGCGATCGAATTAAAAAAATTTTAAACCGAAAGTTATAGTTTTTCTTTTTAATTCAATAAGTTACTTTCATTTCTTAGCCTGACGGCTATGCGCTGCACACAGGCTACAATTCCGCTGCAGCTCTCCCTGCCAACAAAAATATAGATGAAATTTTTTCCACTTATAGTAGACTTTTAAAGTCATTCAATGTGTTCTAAAAACAGTTACGTTGAGACATTTTTTAAAATCTGGTACAACACAGGAGGTGGGCAATGACCAGAAAGCATAAGAAAAAACCAGAAGAAAACACCAACTACAGCTTTTTACTCAAATGCATGGCGGCACTTACTGCCGCGGCAGTAGTAGACGCAGGAGTGATTATGGCAATAGCACTCCAATCCACTACAGCAGCGACTGCTGCCATGGCAACAAAAATGGCGGTTGCATCCGCATTTGCTTTTGCATCTGCATTTCCAATTGCACTCGTTGTAATAGGGCTCGCCTTTGTATTACCATTTTTCTTTAATTGCACCAATAATAACAATAACGACACCACCTTAACGACAGTACGCACTACAACAATGCCCGGCTCCAGTAATTATGGCTTCTATTCGACTCCAGCTTATTCAACAAATTATTATAATGACCCAGGATCAATATATACGGGAAGCCATGTCCACGGACATGACACAGGAAGTCGTGTTCATGGACATGATATGGGAAGTCAGGTTCATGGTCATGATAATGGAGGCAATGTCCATGGCCATAGGTTTTGACGTAGCCATTCATCCCGAACCAATATACGCAACATCGTAGCCTTGGTGCAGCACAGCGGAACCATGGTTGCTGAGTCAAAAATACCCCTGGTTCCGCTGTGCTGCACCCAGGCTACTATATATTCGCTACAATTGATTCGTTGCACTCAATCGCGTCAATTGCTCTTTTGCAATTTCCCTGGCATGTTTACCTGATGGAAAATCTGGCTTTGCATCATCCTCAAGATATTGGGCGAACAGAATTACCTGCTGTTTCTTCTCAATCCACCCAACAAACCAGCCCAGTTGTTTGTCTGTATTACGAGCTCCTGCTTCATTAAAAGGATTACCCGCTCCTGTTTTACCATAAAGACGCCAATGCCCTGGTAACTCTTCAACAAATAAAAGTTCACGAGTCATTTTCATCGCATGGGAACTCACAGGCAGCCTGTTTTGCTTTAAACGCGAGAGAAACTCAATTTGCTCAGTTGGCGAAATTTGCAGTGAGCTTGAAAGCCAGGAACGTGTCAAACCATTCTGTAAACCTTTGTCACCAGAGACATCTTGGTTGCCGTAATGAAAGAGGTGCATGTAATGCTTTAATTGCTCCATTCCTAATTTTTTGGTAATCAATTGACTGTACCAAACGCAACTGTGTTGAATCCAGGTCGTTGGATTATGAGGTTGCCTCCAAATCTCTAAAAAATCGGCATATCCTTTTTGAAAAGGCCATTGGGGATGCGTTTTATCAATTAAAATGCCTTCATTAAACCCTATCAAACTGATTGCAATTTTAAACGTAGAACAAGGAGAATGACGTTGGGCACACGCGCCTTCCTGTTTCAAAATCGTTCCATCTTTTTGAGCAATGAAACATTCATTAGTTGCAAAAACAACACCGTGTAACGAAAAACATACCGCCAATAAACTGAGCCATTTTTTCATATTATAAAACCATCCCATTCACTTGACTGTCCCAAAGTTTTTTAAAGTAGCTGTTGTCACGATTCACCAAATCAGTAAACGTACCTTCCTCAATAATCATCCCCCCATCCATCACAACAATTCGATCCATATGGCGAATTGTCGACAAACGATGCGCGATTGCAATCACTGTCGCTTTATTTTGTTCGAGCATTGCATTAATAGACTGTTGAATCTCTTGTTCTGAAATGCTATCAAGACTTGACGTTGCCTCATCAAGAATGACCAGGGATGCATTTTTTAAAAATGCTCTGGCAATTGCAATCCGTTGCCGCTGACCACCAGAAAGTTTCACCCCTCTCTCGCCAACAAGCGTCTCGTATTTTTCAGGTAAGGATTCAATGAAATCATCAATATTGGCCAGTGCTGCAGCCAGCTTAATTTCCTCAAGTGTTGCATGTTCTTTGGCATATCCAATATTTTCACCAATGGAGCGGTGAAAAAGCATAATGTCTTGTGGAATAATCGCAATTTGCTGACGTAACGAATCCGCAGTAATCATTTCAATAGGTTGTTCATCAAATAAAATGTGCCCTGAGGTCGCTTTGAAATTTTTTAATAACAACGAAATTAACGTGGATTTCCCTGCTCCAGAATGCCCAACCAACCCAATTTTTTCTCCAGGCTTGATGAGCAAATTCAGATTTGCAAATACCGATGTACCCTCATTATAGGCAAAGGATACCTGGCTAAATTCAATTTTGCCCTGATGGATTAAAAAAGGTTGTGCGTCAGGAGCATCCATTTGCTCATGAGGCATCTCCAGAATGCTAAAAGACGATTTGAAATCCCCCATTTCTTTTAAAAAAGTACACAGCGTACTCATCAGTGTCCATAAATCGAAAGATATCGCAATCGCAGTCAGCATGACAAACAGGAAGTCTCCTGTGGAAATCACATCATGAGTACGCAAATAAATCATCAATAAGAAAACAGTGATCAGCATAAACCAGTACAACACGGAGCCAACGAGATTAAATTTAAAATCATATTGATATAATTTAATTTGCTGTGGCACAAAATCAACCGTCATAAGATCTTGAACACGTTGATGCTCTGCCCGTCGTTTAGCAAAATAAAACAGAGAAAAAATATTGGTAATATTATCTGAAATGGAACCAATCACTTGATGCTTGCTTTCTGCCGTACTGTTGGACAATTTATTGAGTTTAAGCGCCATAGGCAACATGATCGCCATCACCAAAACACACCATGCAAACATGAAACAAAACACGCTGACATTGACCACAAGCAATACAAAAATGGAAACAACAACCACACAAAAATGCTTACCCACGATATGATGAAGATTCGCAAACACACTGTCATATCCATCCAAGAGCCCTTTTAGCTTACTAATCACCGTTCCACTGGGTGTATTTTGAAAATAATGGTACGAGTGGTATTGCACGTAATTATAAGCAGACGATAACAATCGTTGTCGCGCATAAGGCTCCGCCTTCCACTCTGCAAAATCACTAATTCGCCAAAATACATCGAGCGCAATTTGGGCTGAAATAAACAAGCCAATCGGAAATAGTAATTGATGGGACGACCTAATGGTCTCACTAGAAAATGCATCAACCAGCAATTTAAAAGAATAATTATTCGCAAAAATATAAAACGCGGTGAACACTGGCGCTTGAAACATGAGTAAATACCACAACCGATAAGGTTTAATCACTTGCCATAAAAAATTCCAAGCGGAATGAAAAGGGTATTTTAAATCTGAAGTGTCCATGAGGCATGCTCAAAACCAAAGGTCAACGCAGTATATCACATGGAAGCCACAATTTGCGCACAAATAACACATTTTAATAATTTAAAAACACGTTTTTGAACCACAGTGAATAGGAAATAACGAGGAACATTGTCATTTACCAACGATAATTGTAGACTACAACCTCACTTCAAGTCCCGGTGGCACAGCTGGATAGCGCAGCCCCCTCCTAAGGGGCAGGTCGGAGGTTCAAATCCTCTCCGGGACGCCATGAAAAAATAAGGGGAAATTTGATGCCCGACCCACTCCTGTTTTTAATAGGCTCTTTCCAATTTAAGGGGTCAGCTCTAATCACCAACAGAGCACCTTAACACGCACTCTATAATTTTCAAATTTTCTAAAACCATAAGCTCTTCGCTGAATTAGTTTCATTTTACGATGAAACCCTTCTGTGATTCCATTTGATTTACTAAACCGCCACATTCTGGCGACTTCATCTTTCCAAGCTCCCATGGTCTTAC
>JBOFJV010000294.1:0-3380 GCA_051657005.1 Legionella sp.
TTTAGCTTCATTGGGTAAGACCCTGGGATCTTGGAAAGATGAAGTAGCCAGAATTTGGCGGTTTAGTAAATCAAATGGAATCACAGAAGGGTTTAATCGTAAAATGAAACTAATTCAGCGAAGAGCTTATGGTTTTAGACAATTTGAAAATTACAGAGTGCGTGTTAAGGTGCTCTGTGGGTGATTAGAGCTGCCCCCTTAAATGGGAAAGAGCCAAAATTACTCCATTAAGTAACGCATCGGCAAGCGGTGTGCCACCACTTGAAGTGGCTAAGGCAATAATTTGTTCCACTGCATCTTTGAGACGCATGTAGCGACGGTCGTATGTTTGATTGGAGAGAATCCAGCGCATGACATTGCCACCATTTGAATGAGTATATAGGGTAAGAGAACTGATTTTTTTACTCTCAATGAAATTTAAGAGTTGATCCGCAACACAGCCACCAGCTGCTTCATCCCACATGTATTTGCTAAAGTCACAATACACGACGTAATAATTTTGGGGATTTGGAAGGGTTTGTACCATGTTTTGAATAAAGTCAGCTTTCCAATAGGTTCCATCAGCATCTTCACGATGATCATTGGTGCCGTGGACAAAGGCGATTCCTATGTTGTCTTTAGGCAAGGCATAAATTAATGTGGTGAATAACAGTAACGACATTGTTTAAATACGCTTAAAATCCATTTTTAGCACACCTCAATTCTTAGTGTTCGACATGTATCTATAGCATATTTTTTAGTGATAAACTAATGCTTTTACATGAATCGCTTTTTGCCGTTTTGCATGAGCAGATAATGGCATTAACTTAAGTGGAGGCTGTACTTGTATGGTATTTATGTAGCTTGGATAAAGCGCAGTGAAACCAGGTTCTAAGCTAAATCGATAAACCCGGGTTTCGCTGCGCTTTACCCAGGCTACACAGGAATGAGTACAGTTTTTTTGATATGGATGGAATGAATGAGTATTAATGAGATAAAGGAACAGGTTGCTGAGCTTAAAGAAAAAATAAGACAGTATGATTATCATTATTATGTACTGGATGAGCCGTTGGTTCCTGATGTGGAATATGATCGCTGTTTCCGTGCCTTACAAGAGCTTGAAGCCCAATACCATCAATT
The DNA here is from genome assembly GCA_051657005.1 of Legionella sp. Lineage (GTDB taxonomy): Bacteria > Pseudomonadota > Gammaproteobacteria > Legionellales > Legionellaceae > Legionella. The sequence continues at coordinate 1,120 of JBOFJV010000294.1, forward strand.
GACAACAGCAGATTCGCCAACTCAGCGTGTTAGCGGTACTCCAGCAGAAGCATTTACGCCTGTAACCCATCGACAGGCAATGCTTTCATTATCAAATGTATTCACTGAAGAAGAGTTACATGCGTTTATTAAACGGGTTACGGAGAAACTGGATGAACCCAATCAGCAATTGGTATTTACTTGTGAGCCTAAATTAGATGGTTTGGCTGTTAATCTAACTTATGAACATGGTGTATTAACCTCTGCGGCGACTCGCGGTGATGGGGCTACGGGTGAAAACATTACAGCCAATATTAAAACAATTGCTGCGATCCCTTTGGTATTAAGGACAGTGGCACCACCCCGTTTTATTGAAATCCGTGGTGAAGTGTATATGCCTAAATCAGGTTTTGAAGAATACAACGAGAAGGCGAGAAACGCCGGGGAAAAAACCTTCGCAAATCCGCGTAATGCTGCAGCAGGTAGCTTACGACAATGGAACCAGGAAATAACAGCCAGTAGACCTTTAGCGATTTATTGTTACGGTATTGGTGCGTGTGAGGGCTATTCATTACCAGGCAGTCATTGGGATCAATTGCAGTTACTTAAAGAGTTTGGTTTTAGAGTTTCCTCCGATATTAAAAAGGAGGTTGGGCTTAATGGGTGTTTGGATTATTACCATGCGATGTCAGCCAAACGCAATCAACTTCCTTTTGAAATTGATGGTGTGGTTTACAAAGTAGACAGTATTCCATTACAACAACAACTGGGTTTTATTTCTCGAGCGCCACGTTTTGCCTGTGCGCATAAATTTCCAGCCACTGAAGAAATGACAGAGCTTTTAGCGGTTGATTTCCAGGTGGGAAGAACTGGAGCTTTGACTCCGGTAGCGCGTTTGTATCCGGTCAATGTTGCTGGAGTTACAGTCAGTAATGCGACATTACATAATATGGATGAAATTGCTCGAAAAGACATACGCATCGGCGACAAAGTCATTATTCGTCGCGCTGGAGATGTGATCCCTGAGGTGGTTTCTGTCATTTTGGAACAACGTCCACAACAGACGCAAATCATTCATTTACCAGCAAGATGTCCAGTTTGTGGTTCTGATGTTGTTCGTGAGGAGGGGGAAGCTGTTGCTCGCTGTGTAGGGGGTTTATTTTGTAAAGCGCAATTAAAAAGAATGATGTGGCATTTTGCCTCTCGCAAGGCCATGTATATTGATGGATTGGGATCTGTTTTAATTGAGCAATTAGTGGATGAGGGAATCGTTCGCCATTTACCGGATCTTTATACGCTGGATCTTTCGGTGTTAGCGAATCTGCCCCGGATGGGGGAGAAGTCAGCAAAAAATTTATTGGATGCTTTAGAAACAAGTAAAAAAACGACATTTAATCGTTTTCTTTATGCATTAGGCATTCGTGAAATTGGTGAATCCAGTGCGCGAGTGTTAGCAGAGCATTTTGATGATATTGAAGCGATTTCAAAAGCCACAGAAGAAGAGTTAATGCACTTAAATGATATTGGACCAGTTGGTGCATTTAATGTAGTGCATTTTTTTGCGCAAGAACATAATCGTCAGGTTATTGCTCGTTTGTTAGAACTGGGTATTCACTGTCCCAAAAACGAAAAAAAACAAATCAATCAAGAGCACCCGTTATTTGGTAAAACGGTTGTTTTAACTGGAACCTTAAATACTATGGGGCGTGAGGAAGCGAAAGCAAAATTATTGGCTGCTGGTGCTAAAGTCAGTGGTAGTGTCTCAGCCAAAACGGATTATGTCATTGCTGGAAGTGAAGCTGGTTCCAAACTGGATAAAGCCAATGATTTAGGTGTTGCCGTTTTAGATGAGGAGCAATTTCTTGAGATGTTGGTGTAATTAAAGTAGGCTGCGTAACTCGTTGACTGTTGAGTTGATCGTTGCCTACGCCCTGTGGCTTGTTTGCGGAGTTCAGTGTTTTAGCGAAGATCTCTGGATCCAGCGGACAAGCCGCGGGACGTAGTGTGTCGCTGGGACTCAATTTTAAGCGATGTGTAGACGATTCTGCTCAAGCATAGCGGAACCCAAGTAATAAGGATATTTGGCTCTACACCAATTAATGTGGCACTTTAATCAAATTAGTCTAGACTAATTTTAAGACATGTAAACCACTAGTTTGACTAGTGAGACTCTCAAGGCTTAGCCTTCAGATTTAGTGACGATGATGTCAAAATACAGCTGTGGACTTGACGGTTTCACAGGAGAGTAATTATGACAACATCATCGTATGAGAGTTTAAGTC